>CAZCRQ010000379.1:0-2497 GCA_964501095.1 uncultured bacterium
TCGCAAGCACGGAGGCTTACGCTACCCCTCACCACTCTCGCAAGCACGGAGGCGAACCAAGAACCGCTGATACCTCATTTTGCTGGCATGGGCTGTTACCGTGCACTAATCAACTCTCTTCAACGACCGTTTCAGTTCTTCCAAGGCTTTTCTATTCTCTCCGGTCGCATAGGAGATTTTTTCATCTAAAAATTGATACATTCCTTTTTTCTGCACCGGCGAAAGCTCCTGGAATCTTTCCCGTAAATCCGCAGCATCGCTTTTCATCAATTCTGATAGAGAAAAATCGATCTTCAGCTCCTTCAACCGATCCAGGGTCGAAGAGATCAATTCCGGTTGGGTGGTAATCAGGTTCACAATTTCTTCATCTATTCCATTTCTTTTCATCG
Source organism: uncultured bacterium (assembly GCA_964501095.1). GTDB lineage: Bacteria > Electryoneota > Electryoneia > Electryoneales > Electryoneaceae > CAZCRQ01. Next base: position 390 of record CAZCRQ010000379.1, read on the forward strand.
CCTCAGCAATCGTCTTCAAAAAAACTAAATCTGGATCAGCGCCGTGCAGTTTAATTTCGGTAACCTCCCGCGTCAGATAGTTCAACAGCCAATCCGCACTTTTCATAATATACTTGGAGACCTGCCCTTTCGCGACATAAGCTCGCGCCTCTTTGTTGACCGGAATGAAGAGAAAAACCAGCATCAATGCAATTAAAATCAAAAGTATTTTGCATGTGCCAAATAGAGCGCCAAGAAAACGATCGATCCCGCCCAGGGTTGCTTTCTTGGCGGCTTTCTTGAATAGCCTGCCAATCATGCGGATGATTATCGCGGCGACAAGAAAGAGAACGATCACGCTGATCACGATCGCCAGCCAATTTGGGAGTGGGGTATGGTTCGCCAACAAGGGAGCGGCGATCGGACCTAGGTAACGCACCGCCAGGTATCCTCCCAATAATGCCAGCAGGTCGAATAATTCAACGAAAAATCCGCGGAAAAATCCACGGATAAAAAATAAACCGACCAGCGCTATTACTATCCAGTCTAAAATCGTCATGTTATTTACTCAACTTTTGCAGGACAAGGCGACGCACCTCATTACCATCCACTTTTCCCGCCAATTCCTTCATCGCTCGACCCATGACTTTTCCCAAATCATTTGGAGAAGAGGCGCCGATCGATCGAATAATTTCATCGATGGTTCGTTCGACAGTCTCCTGATCTACGGGAGGAGGCAACAATTCGTCACAAACAGCGATTTCACGATCCGCCTGCGCTACGAGATCATCTCGTCCGGCGCTGGCATACTGCTCACGCGCATTCACCATCTTCTTTCGATGAGAAGCTACTGTCTTGATCGCGCTTTCCTCGCTCATTGGACCAGAATGACGTGTACGTTCAGTGGTCAGGACAGATTTCACAGATCGCAACGCCATCAAACGGTTCTTCTCACCCGCCTTCATCGCCTCCTGGAGCATTGTCGTCAACTGTTTTTCCATGTCCCTCATGGACTCCATCGCCGCTGATTCCTCAAGTGGATATACAATTGGTAGAAAACGCTGTTATAATCTGCCACGGCGTTCAAGTGCCATCTGAAGCTTGCGCAGTTTACGCCTGGCGATGTTCGATTTCCGCTTATGAGCTTCCGAGGGTTTCTCGTAACGCTGATGTTTGCGGATCTCCGCCATCAATCCCGCTTTTTCACAGGATTTTGTGAAGCGTTTAAACGCTTTTTCAAACGGTTCACCTTCGCGAACTTTAACATACGGCAATGCCTTCACCTCCTTTACGCCGATTTTAATGATATTCAAAACACACGATGTTAAACGACTCGGTCGAAAATACGATGGAAACTCTCGTAATTCAAGCCGGAAACTCCGAGCACACTGGAGAGCTTTTAGGTGCCTATCTCCAACCTAGACGAGCCAGAACCAAACAGGTTTTTGCTTGTGTCAGAACTGTCCGGTTCTTATTTCTGATTTCTTGAGAAGTTATTTGGTTCCTCGCTGTTATAAGTGGGTGCCCATACGTCTTTGCGAAGCAGCGAAGAAACTGAAATTGTTTATTTTTATTTTATTTGGGAGTCATTCCCGCGAAGCAGGTTGTCCGATAATATCCGAAAGTCACCCAGGATGTCATTCCCCCGAAAGTGGGAATCCAGGAATTTCAATATGTTAGAATAATCCCGAATTTTCATATAAGAAAAGGCATAATTTATAAGTACTTGTTTTTTGGGGGGGATTCCTGCCTTCGCGGGAATGACACTGTCAGTGTGTTTTTCCATTCTCGGACAGCCTGGAAGCAAACTTTCCGAGAATGTGAAAACAAATTATTCGTTCCGCAGGTTCTTTCTTGTTCTGCAGGGTCTTGCACAGTTGGTTTTATCGGAGTTTGGAGTTCACGCTTTAGCGTGTCTTCGTAATTATTACAGAGTTCTCATTTCAATTAGTCCCCCAAAAGCAACCTAAAGGTTGAACTCCGAACCCTCACCCCTCATCCTTCACTCCTCCCCTCACTCCTCACCCCTTATTCACCGGTTAGCATAACGGATTATCTGCAAGCCGGATTCCCAATCGGCGACGAAGGCGCAGCCGCCGGCGACCGCGACACCATAAGCACTACCTGGC
>CAZCRQ010000380.1:0-2488 GCA_964501095.1 uncultured bacterium
TCATAATCCATCCCCGCCAGAGCCTGGGAAAGTCTAGTTTCTCTGAACATTTCCGGGATAAGGAGATGCTCCACTCGGTCGAGATGGATGTGCGAGGGGACGAGATCAAGATTATCGATAGAGGTTCTAATTACGGCATGCCGAATATCCCTTCGCTCTATCAGGACATCCTGGATCGTCAGGGTAAACGGCACCCGATCCGTGGCCAATACGATGGTTGAATGAGCCTGGGGATCAAGGTCGATGAGAAGAACCTTCTTGCCGAGTATAGCAAGACTATGGCCCAGATTAATCGACGTGGTGGTTTTCCCGACGCCTCCCTTTTGATTGATGACAGCAACGATTATTTGCCGCATAAGATTCTTGACCCCCCTTTCCCCTGTTAGCGGATGGTAAAGAACCGTTGTTTCAGTTTTACATGAAAATGCCAATAACCACTTGTTACAAAAAGACATTCATTTTTGATAATCAGCTTTGATCGTAATTTTTACATTCGTGGTCGCCACGAGGGCGCCGACAATTCGTTGTGCAAAAAGCTGACCGGTCATGTTAATTCACGCGCTCACAGGCTTCAGTTCGTAATCGACCTCCAAAGTGAATGTCTTCACCGTTTATGTTCATTATGCCGTTTGAGGAACCAGCTTGAATCCCAATGCAAGCGCCTGTCTGTGAAGATGAGAAAGCTTCCGGGATTTGTTTCTGCGCGACAGGTACTCCTCCCCCAAATCCCGAAACGTGGCCCCATCCTTGATGACATGGTAAATCCCCAGCAAGATCCGGTGGGCAATCGCCACAATGGCTTTCTTGGCTCCCCGGCGGGCCTTGAGTCGGTAATACTTGTCCTTGAAGTAGGAGCCCTTCTTCTTGACCGCCGCCCAGGCCACCTCCAGCATAATGGTCTTCAGGTGATGCTTTCTGACCGGGCTTTTGCCACTCTTGCGCTTTCCGGCACTCTCATTGTTGCCGGGACACAAACCGCTCCACGATACCAGCGCCGTATCCGTAGGGAAGCTATCCAACGTGGGACCGATCTCCGCCAGAATGTCGCAGGACGAAATATCGGATATGCCCGGCGCCGCCTTCATCCGATCCAATAAGGCCTCATGTCCTTTCATTGCCCGGCGAATCTCATGATCAAGCGTCCCAATCTGCGCCTCCAGCATGTTGATCGTCTCCAAGATCGTCTTGAGAACGAACCGGTGATGATCGGTAAAAAAACCCTGAATGGCTCGAAACAATTCCACCTCTTTGCCCCTGAGTTTTCCCCGAACACAGGATTGAATATCCGCAAGGGCCAGTTTCCGATCCGCAACCAACAGTTGCATCAGATTCCGGCCCGTGACACCGAACAGATCCGATACCACCGAATCGATCTTGATGTTTGCCGACTCAAAAAGCTTATGCGTGCGCTTCCGGTAGTCTCCGGCCGACTGAACGTACTTCTTGCGCAACCGCGTCAGATCTCTCCACTGTCGTACCGTCTGCGGAGGAATAAAACTACTCTTCAAAAGACCGTGACGCAGCAATCCGGCGATCCACCGGCTGTCTCCAATGTCCGTCTTGCGGCCGGAAACGTTTCTCATATCCCGTGCATTCACCAAGACCACTTGAACCGCTTCCTCCAAAACATTATGTACCGGACGCCAGTAAATCCCCGTGCTCTCCATCGCCACCACCGGACAAGCATGGGATAGCAACCACTCCCGCAGTCGCGTCAGGTCGTCCGTGAATGTGCCGAACACTTTGATCTCGTATTGCTCCTCCCCAGTGCTGTCGGGAAAAATGACACAGGCCGAAACGCTCTCCTTGTGAACATCCAATCCGCAACAAATCGGGTGCACGATCCTGATAACTTTGCTATCATCCTTCCGAGTCATGGTCTTCCTCCTGATAAAGTTTTTTCTGCCGAAATTACCTATCAGTGGATTACCGTGACTCACCTTATTTCTGCAAGCACCCCATTTTCATCCTTCGTTGTGCCCGATCCCGGGCATGGGGGTTAATGGAACAAACGTTGCCACCACCACAAGGTGGTTAAAATCACAATCGGGCGCTGCCCTGCCTATAACCGCCTCCTCATCGCGGCACCGTCCGGATTGATTCCCTGAACACCGGATGCTGCAAACAAGAGTGTCCGCAATTGGACATCCCACATCGGATTCCACGATGTTCAATGTTTCAAAAAACCAATGAAACGGCCAATTTCCGAGTGGACTTGGCGTTACCCCTAACATAATGAAATTGAACAATCAAGAAAAATATTTAAAAAATTGTGGCCGGAGAATCTCGATTCCTTTTGAATATTGATGTGTTGTCAACTTGCCCCTCGCCTGCTTTAAATTATTTATAAATTATATAAATGTGTTATTAACACAATATTCCGCTTCAGGTCTGATAAGAAAGAGAAGGAATCGAAAAGCGGAGACTCAGCACGGAGGTGACGTCAAGAGTTTTGTGTCAGAGCTAAGAGGAAGGGGCTTCCCGATTT
>CAZCRQ010000381.1:0-2484 GCA_964501095.1 uncultured bacterium
GCGTCCCTGCCTGCGGGTAACGTAGACGTCTCTGTCTGCGGGATCGCAAGCACGGCATACCGCAAGCACGGAGGCTTACGCTACCCCTCACGATGGTAGCGTAGGCGTCCCTGCCTGCGGGTAACGTAGACGTCTCTGTCTGCGGGATCGCAAGCACGGAGGCTTACGCTACCCCTCGCAATATATCATGGAAAATTCTGATTCCCAACCGGATCGAACTTGAGCCATTTATCACAAGCGCTCCGGATTTCAATTTGCTTCCAACCATCATCATACCTATAATAAAACCTTATATCTCAATTCAAACACTTCAATAACGGAGGCATGATGAATATCGCGGTTCTGGTGAAACTAGTACCCGATACAGATTCCCAGATCCGGCTGAACCAGGATAAAAGCTGGATCGAGGTGCGGGATCTGAATTGGGTGCTGAATCCTTATGACGAATACGCAGTGGAGGAAGCGTTAAAGATTACCGAGGCAAAAGGCGGGACAGTAACTGTGGTCACCTTGGGGAAAGAGCAGGCGGCGGAAGCGTTGCGCAAAGCCCTGGCGATGGGTGCTCACAACGCTATTCTGGTGAAAAAGGAGGGATACACCGACTTGTTAGGCACTGCAACCGCCTTGGCGAATGTCTTGAAAGAGCGAAATTATGACCTGATTTTCGCCGGATTCAAAGCGGTCGATGACGATTGTGCCGCGATTGGACCGATGGTCGCTACATTATTGGACATTCCATGTATCACCGAGATAAAAAAACTTGAACTCGGTGATGGCATTCTTAAAGCAGAGCGGGAAATTGAAGGCGGCAGTGAGGTCTATGAAGCCCCGCTGCCCTGCCTGTTGACTGCTCACAAGGGATTGAACGAACCTCGCTATCCTTCCCTCAAGGGCATCATGATGGCGAAGAAAAAGCCAGTGGAAGAACTTCCTGGCGTTCATGTCGATCCCCGCGTTGATACAATCGGCTTCTCCTATCCCCCGGCTCGTCCTGCGGGAAAAATTGTCGGGGAAGGTGTGGAGGCAGTTGGGGAACTGGTTCGTCTGCTTCGTGAAGAAGCACGGATCATCGAATAGTAAGGGGAGACCAATGAGCATATTAGTCTATGTTGAAACACGCCGCGGCATGATCAAGAAAGCCGGGCTCGAAGCCCTCAGTGAAGGAAAAAGAGTTGCCACTCATTTAAACCTGCCGACCATCGCGCTGCTGGTCGGAGCGAACCTGGACTCTGCGATTGCTGAAGTGAAAAAATGCGGCGCAGATAGAATCTTTTTAGTAGAAAATAAAGAGTTAGTGAATTACCAAAGTGAAGGGTATCTGGCTGCTGTTGTCGAGGCGGTCAAAGCTTGTGAAGCTAAAATTATTCTCCTGGCGTCGACCACCCTCGGGCGCGACCTGGCTCCCCGCATCGCCGCGAAATTACAAGTCATGCTCCTCCCCGATGTCACCGCCTTGAAACATGATGACGGCAATCTCATCGCCCATCGTCCTGCTTATGGAGGGAAGGTGTATTTGGATTTAAAGGCGAAGATGCTGCCGGTGGTCATCTCCACTCGACCGAATGTCTTCGATGTTGCAGAAGCGGGCGGAGCGGGAGAAGTGGCATCTCTGGCGCCTCAATTCACCTTGAAAGCGAAAGTTATAGAAGTCGTAGCATCCGGAGGTGGGAAGCTGGATGTGGCGGAAGCTGATCGGATTGTCAGCGGTGGACGCGGGATGAAGAGCGCGGAGAATTTCAAGATGCTGGAAGAGCTGGCGGAAGTGTTGGGAGCCGCAGTGGGTGCCAGCCGCGCCGTGGTCGATGCTGGATGGAGACCTCATTCGGAACAGGTCGGGCAGACTGGAAAAACCGTCGGTCCAAACCTCTATATCGCCGTGGGAATCTCTGGAGCGGTGCAGCATCTCGCCGGGATGCAGACCAGTAAAGTAATTGTCGCCATCAACAGAGATCCGGACGCCCCAATCTTCAAGGTCGCGGATTATGGGATCGTCGGTGATGCGCTCGAGGTGATTCCTAAATTAACTGAAGTGTTGAAGAAATAATTTCCTGAGCCAGGTAGCCCGAACGCACCGTTGTCCGGGACTATCCGGACACGCTGCTATCAAGCTGTCTGAGAATGTCTATAAAAATTACAAAGACGGGTGCTCTGCACTACTTATTGTGCAGGGTGACTATTTGTTGTGCAGGGTGACTATGATTTTGAAAATGCAACTCATTGTATTTCAAGAGAATGGCTATCTGTTTATATTTCCTGCACAACAAGTAGTACGATTTTGTTAAGTGTCTCTTGCGTTTTTCCTTGAAACGCTTTATCTTTCGAGGTATGTACAAACGAGAGCTTACGCAATTTCGGCGTCGTTTGAAACACTTCTTGAAGGAGTTGCTTGCTCCCCTTGGTCGCAACGAGCGGCGATGCTGGCGTTGCTTGTCTTCAGCGTCACCGATTTTGCGCAGGATTATTATGTAATTGATCTTGGACCAA
>CAZCRQ010000382.1:0-2466 GCA_964501095.1 uncultured bacterium
CTATTTACTTCGATTTTTCTTGCTGTTTCAATCGGATTAACTATCTGGTTGGATCGAATGTTTGGTGGTTGGTTTATATATTACATGTTTGTTCTGCCGTTACATCACGAGTGGGCGAAAGGGATGTTCATTCGTTTTTTTACCGACGATCTGTTTCATCAGCTCTCGGTTTCTGTACTAATAATTGGATTCTGGCTGATTCAACATCGACGGTATATTCTTCGCGAGCCTTATCTTTTTTATCTCTGTCTGGCTGTCGGGATGTTGGGCTCCTCGATCTTCTTGAGAATGCATCCTGGTGGACATTTTAACGTCCTGATGACCGCTCACGCTGCGATCGCCATACTCCTGGGAGTCGCCACTCACTCCTGGCTTGCAACCTTTAAAGGTATATATACAGTCACTGTGAGTTATAATAACGATTCGCACCTTTCAATCTCATCGAACCATCTCACCATACTCTTTTTGCTGGCAGTATTACTTCAGTTTTTTGCCCTGTATTATAATCCACGACACTTTCTCCCCAGCCCGGAAGATTGGGAAGCGAACCGTCATCTGATCGCGACGATTGGAAAATTTGATGGGGAAGTGCTGGCATTTCCGCATGGATACTATCCAGTATTAGCCGGTAAGGCAAGCCATGCGCATAAAATGGCGGTCGTCGACGTTTTGCGTGGGGATTCAACCTCAATCCGGGAAGATTTGCTCGCCGAAATCAGGAATAAGATTCAAAATCAGCAGTTCGCAGCGATCATTCTCGATGATGTTTTCGATGTTGAGGAGGTTGCGGAAATCACGAAAGAGTATTATTATCCCGCAGAAAAAGTCTATTCCAATGCTGGATTTCAGCACCGTCCGGAAACAGTGTTCCTTCCGAAGAAATTTGAATCTAGCCAGGAATGATACCAGCAGTAAGAAAGGATTAGAATGGCGGCGAACAAGCAGCAGAATTTGATGGATGTAATTGTCGCATTGGCGAAACGACGTGGATTTGTTATGCCGACCAGTGAAATTTACGGCGGCATCGGTTCCAGCTATGACTATGGACCGCTGGGGGTGGAGATGAAACGGAACCTGGCAGACCTCTGGTGGCGGGAGATGGTGCAGGAGCATGAGAACATCGTCGGCATCGATTCTTCGATCATCTACCACCCCCGGACGTGGGAAGCCAGCGGGCATGTCGAGGGTTTTGTCGATCCGCTGGTCGATTGCCGCCAGTGCAAATCTCGTTTCAAAGCGGATGATTTGATCGATCATGCCAAACAGGCGAAAGGGATTGGGACGCCGCCAATCACGGCAACAGGCGACAAGTTGGATCCCACTCATCCCTCTTATGCGTTGCTTCCCTGTCCAAACTGCGGTGTTCGCGGCGCTTTGACTCCTCCGCGCAGTTTCAACCTGATGTTTAAAACTTTTATCGGTCCGGTGGAAGATGCTGCTAGTACTATCTATCTGCGTCCGGAAACCGCACAAGGGATTTATGTCGATTACGCCCAGGTTTACATGGTCGCCCGGCAGCGCCCGCCTTTCGGAATCGCCCAGATTGGTAAAGCCTTTCGCAATGAGATTACCCCCGGAAATTTCATCTTCCGTACCCGGGAGTTTGAACAGATGGAGATGCAGTATTTTATCCAACCAGGGAAGGATGCCGAAGCGATGGAATACTGGAAAAATGAACGCTTGCGGTTCTGGCAGGAAGTTGTGGGCATCCATGCCGAAAAATTACGACTGCGTCAGCATGGAGTTCATGAATTAGCGCATTACGCCAAGGAAGCCTGGGATATTGAATTCGACTTTCCCTTCGGTTGGGCGGAATTTGAAGGGATTCACAACCGCACCGATTATGATCTCTCACGTCATCAGCAATACTCTGGAAAAGACCTCCGTTTCTTTGACGACCGCACCCGAGAACGGTACCTGCCCTATATTGTCGAAACCTCAGCCGGATTGAACCGCGGACTGCTCGCCACGCTTCTCAGTGCGTATGACGAAGATGAAGTCGAGGGGCAGACCCGGGTGGTATTGCGTCTGGATGCGAAAATCGCCCCCATCACCGCCGCGGTCTTCCCCTTGATGAAAAAGGATGGCTTGGCTGAGATCGCACGAAATATATATTTAGATCTGAAGAAAAACTTCAATGTCTTTTATGATGAAACCGGGAATATCGGCAGACGCTACCGTCGCCAGGATGAAGCTGGGACGCCCTTTTGCTTTACAGTCGATTATCAGACCCTTGAAGACCAAACCGTTACCATCCGAGACCGTGACACCCTTGAGCAGCCGGAGCGCCCGAACATTGCACAGTTGACACGTCTCTTGTTAGAGAAATTAGGACAGTGAAAGTGAGGGTAGCATGGGCGTCTCGCCCATGAAAGGCGAAGAATGATGGTAGCGTAGGCGTCCCTGCCTGCGAGGGGTAGCGTAGGCGGGTGCCCTGCACTACTTGTTGTGCAGGAAATATGAACT
>CAZCRQ010000383.1:0-2460 GCA_964501095.1 uncultured bacterium
GCAGTATTATGAGATGGTGGGAAAATACCTGCAGCAGTTTGGTGTGGGTTGGCCCGAGGAGTATGAGCATTCAAATAATTATGATGACGGGGTATTTCAACCAAATAAGTATTACACTGCAGTCGGCGAGGATCATTGGTATGGATACAGCGTCAACCATTTCGCCAAGATCTATTCAGACATGCGTTACGATTCCAACCAGTTGCTCGAGATGCGTGATAATTTCTTCAAGATTGTCATGGTCAATCATGTTCTCTCGGCTTTGGATGCCGGATTCACGGTAACACGTCACAATCGACGTCTTATGGAGGCTCAATTCGGCGCCGAATCATGTCTCCACAACGGCGAATTGGTGGCGATGGGCAAGATTCATTTCAGGTGGTAGGGTTAATGTTGAAAACTACCAAATATACTCAGTGCTTCATAATACTCCTGTTGATTTTCTCATTCCCCGGCTCCAGCGCGGGAACGAGGGGTAAGGTAACCTGCACAACAAGTAGTGCAGGGCACCCACACCCGTCATTTTTTCCCCTGGATTCCCGCTTCCGCGGGAATGACACCTCAGCGAAGCGTAATAGTATCTCCACGAATCAGAAGAAACTAATCCGTGTCTCGCCGCGCACCAAATCCGGCATTTCGCCCTCGACAGCCTTCTTTCGCAGCCTGGCACTTCCCGGCTGGGGACATCACTATGCGGGAAAACCTGTACGTGGAGCGGTTTTCAGCACACTAGAACTGGGACTCTGGACAGGATTGCTGCTGTCACATTACTCAGGGGTCTCGTTGCAGCAAACTTATGAGAGCTATGCGTCGGAACACGCCGGCATCCAAGGAAGTCCGGATCATCAGTTCTATGTCGATATCGGACAGTATTCCAACCGTGATGAGTTCAACCGTATAAAACGTCAACAGAGAGATTATGATCTCCAGTATTGGGGAGAATCCACTTGGTGGCAATGGGACAGCGCCAGCAATCGGGAGAGGTTCAAGGATTTGCGAATCCGCTCGGACAGACATTTTAACAATGTCTATTTCTTCGTCGGGGGCTTGTTGTTGAACCGTTTGATCGCCGGAGTGGATGCGGCGCGGAGCGTCACTGCCGAGATAAAACGTGAACGGAAAGAGGGGGGAATTAAAATCGGTTTTGACTATACTCGCAATAGTCCGGCAATTATTTGGACTGGGTGGGCGTGGCGGTAATCCGGCAACTTATGTCAGATAATAAGATATGATTCCGGATTATGCAAATAAAGCCAGTTTGCTAAAGCGGGCAAATAATCAAGGGATCGGCTCAATGTTTACGAAAAGTCATGGATATGCCGTGCGAGCTTTGCTGAAAATTGCCGAACTTTGCGATGATCCGGAGAAACGGGTAATGGCGTCGGAATTGGCGGAAGCTACGGGCATTCCAGCCTCCTTTCTGAGTAAGGTGCTTCAACAGTTGACCGCCGCCGGATTGTTGGACAGCGCGCGGGGGAGGAATGGCGGCGTGCGTCCGGCATACTCGCCCGATGAAATCACACTTTTTGAGGTCGCTAAGGTGACAGATAATAACCCGCCGGTGGGAGATCTGCCGCCAGGGTGGGAGGGAGCCAACCCCGAGGTTCAGAAGAGTATTGCCAAACATTGGGCGCCCTATAAACTCTGCATGTTGGAATTCCTCGGCGAAACCTCCATCGGCACCTTGCTACGAGAAGTTAAAGGTGGAAAGAGAATCCCAGTGTAAAGAATGGTTTGAAGAGTGGTTTGATGAGACCTATCTGGCACTTTACCGCCATCGTGACTTTGAGGAGGCGCGAAGATTTGTCGGCTGGTTGGCTTTGAGGTTTGCGGGAGAGACGAAGGGAAATATCCTTGACCTGGCGTGCGGGGCGGGGCGTCATGCCTGGGTGATGACGCGGGAATTTGGCTGGCGGGTCATTGGGGTGGATTTATCATCGGTGCTTTTATCTTACGCAAGAAATGGGAGTGCTTATTTAACAAGCTATTCTCAGGAAAGAGAAAAAGCTGAAACTAAAGAAAATCAGCCACAACTTTCCGCAAAAACCGGCTATCAATCAAAACCGCCATTCATCCGCGCCGACATTCGTCTCCTGCCTCTGAAAGATGAAGCATTCTCCCTGGCGTTGAACCTCTTCACCAGCTTTGGCTACTTTCAGAACGAAGGCGATGATTTGCTGGTTCTCCAGGAAATAAATCGCCTGCTTCGACCCAATGGCATGTTTCTCCTCGATTTATGTAACAAAACAGCCCTTCTTCGCAACCTGGAAATGGAGGACCAGCTAACCTGCGGCGGGATGAAAGTAGAGCAGCATCGACGGTTCAGTTCTGATGGGAAGCGTGTTGAAAAGGAGATTGTTATCCATCGTAAGCAGAGTCCTCCGCGCCGGATAGTGGAATCTGTGCACATTTTCAGCTCCGAAGAGATTGAAGTATTACTCGCACAGGCTGGACTTATAG
>CAZCRQ010000384.1:0-2447 GCA_964501095.1 uncultured bacterium
AGAAGTAGCACGGGCGTCCCGCCCATGAAAAGTAGCACGGGCGTCCCGCCCATGACATGGGCGAGACGCCCATGCTACATTTATAAACATAAGGAATTTTAAAATCATGCCAACTTCGAAAATCGGCTATGTGCAGACGCACCCGGTGTTCGGGGATCGGAAAATCAACCTGAGAGAAGCGACTCGCCTGGTAGAAGAGGGTGTTGCCGATGGAGCAAATGCCGATCTGCTTGTCTTTCCTGAACTTGCCGTAAGTGGTTATGAGTTTCGCGACCGTGAAGAGTTACTAACCCTCGCTGAACCCTTTGAAACCGGAGAGACCTCACGTTTATTCAAGGAATTGGCGAACCGACATCAAACAACGCTGGTTATCGGTTATCCCGAACTTGCCGATGATCATATTTATAACTCCTGTTTGCTTGCTTTGCCGAATGGAGAGCTTGTCAATTATCGTAAGGTACAGCTATTCAGCCGGGAAAAGGAATTGTACACTCCAGGGGATAAAGAGCCGCCGGTGGTTGAGACTCCCGCAGGACGCATTGGGTTGATGATTTGTTTCGATTGGATCTTTCCAGAGATCGCTCGTATTTTGACATTGAAAGGCGCTCAGATCATTGCCCACCCAGCCAACTTGGTCTTACCCTATTGTCAGAAGGCGATGTACGCTCGCAGTATTGAAAATCGAGTTTTTACTGTCACCGCTAATCGCATCGGTTCCGAGAATCGGATAGGTCGTCATCTGCACTTCACAGGAGCCAGTCAAGTGCTTGATCCCCAAGGTGTTACGCTTCTGCAAGCGCCGACCGGGCTTGAGATTGTAAGTGTCGTTGAGATCAATCCGGAGGATGCGGACAATAAATGTATGATCCCGGGTAATTCATTGCTTCAAGATCGACGGGTGGAATTATATAGTCGTTTATTGGGATAGTAACTGTATAGTTTGTTATCACTCATGCGAAGCTGTCGATCACAGAACATCCTATAGTCACCTTTGGGCGTCATTCCCGCTTACCAGGTATAGAATTTGGAGCAATAGTGGAAAAATATGATTACGCTGTCATTGGCGCTGGACCGGGAGGATATGTCTCTGCGATCCGCGCAGCGCAATTGGGATTGAAAACTGCGTTGATTGAAAAGGACGAACGTCTGGGAGGAGTTTGCCTCAATGTCGGCTGCATTCCCTCGAAAGCCTTGCTGGAATCCAGTGAACTTTACGCCCTAACCAAAAATAGGCTTAGTGAGCATGGGATTCTAGTTAATGATGCGACCCTCGACCTCGCCGCAATGATGAAACGGAAAGATGAAATTGTCCGCACCCTCACCGACGGCATCCAAATGTTAATGAAGAAGAACAAAATCACTGTTCTGCAAGGTCTGGGGAGACTCACTGCGCCCAAGCGTATTCAGATTGAGGGGAAAGAAGTGAGAAGCGAGATCGAAGCGTCCGCAATCTGCCTGGCGATGGGGAGTATGCCGATGGAACTGCCGTTTCTGAAGTTCGACGGCGTCCAAGTGGTCAGCTCGACTGAAGCGCTCTCGTTCGATAAAGCGCCGGAGCATCTGATTGTTATTGGCGCCGGCGCAATTGGACTGGAGCTGGGAAGTGTCTGGAACCGTCTCGGCGCAAAGGTGACGGTGATCGAGTTGTTGCCACAAATTGTCCCCTTCGCCGACAAGCAGCTCGCCATTCTTCTCCAGCGTTCTCTGAAACAACAGGGATTGGAGATTTTGCTGGAGACCAAGGTTACCGGTGCGGAAATCAAGGAAAATAAAGTGATTCTTACTTATGTGGATGCCAAAGGTCAAAAAAGCGGCATCAGCGGAGATAAAGTATTGGTCGCTGTCGGGAGAAAACCTCGATCACCGGATGCCGGACTGGATCAGGTTGGGGTCAAAGTTGAGCCAAACGGTAGGATTCCGGTCGATGCGAGGTTCCGCACCAACATTCCCGGCATCTACGCGATCGGCGACTTGATTCACGGTCCAATGCTGGCACACAAGGCTCACGAGGATGGTGTGGCAGTGGCGGAAATCATCGCCGGAAAACCGGGGCAGGTCAATTATAATGTCATCCCGAATGTGGTCTACACCATGCCTGAGCTGGCGACAGTTGGCATCCATGAAGAGCAGGCGAAGGAACGTAGCGTCGATGTCAAGGTCGGAAAATTCTACTTCCGCGGAAACGGCAGAGCCTTGACCATGGGCGAAACGGAAGGGATGGTGAAGGTTGTTGCCGAGGCAAAAACCGACCGAATTCTGGGTGTGCACATTATCGGTCCCCGCGCTTCCGACATGATCGCCGAAGCGGTGTTGGCGATGGAGTTTCAGGCGAGCACCGAAGATCTCGCCCGCACCATTCACGCCCATCCCACCCTCTCCGAAGCCCTGAAGGAAGCCGCCCTCGCGGTTGATAAAAGGTCTTTGCACGGGTGATATTATAATTAGAG
>CAZCRQ010000385.1:0-2446 GCA_964501095.1 uncultured bacterium
CTAACATATTGAAATTCCTGGATTCCCACTTTCGTGGGAATGACACTCCGGGTGACTCCCTGGAATTCTCGGACAGCCTGTTTCCTGGGAATGACACCCTGGGGAACTTCCGAACATTCTCGGACAGCCTGTAGTCAGTCCATGTCGTATTAAACGAGTCGTACTAGCGAACATTGGCATTTCACGATCTCTATCATCGGATGTTATCACTGTCACAAATTAACAATCGAATTGATAGTACTTTATTTGATATTTGAAAGGCTAAACAATGAACGGTGCAGTCTTACATGATACACCGTACTTCGTTCAGAATGACTATCGGGTTGAGATCAGAATAACTATTAGGCTGAGATTTTAATGAACAATACAGACACAAATTTTAAATAGATCAAATGTTCACTCTCATCGTAAGAGAAGGGATTTTCCAGCTCTTTGTAAAACCGTGCAAGAAAGCTAAAAACCTAAATTTTGTAGAGGTAACTATCAAAAGGAGGAAAGGAAATGGGTCAACAACAACTTTTGTTGCTGGTGTTGGGAGTAATTATCGTTGGTATAGCGGTCGCCATTGGCATTAACATGTTTTCAAGCAGTGCCGTGGATGCCAATCGTGATGCGGTAGCGTCGCAATTGGTGCATCTCGCTTCCAAAGCTCAGGCATACTACAAGAAACCATCAACGTTAGGCGGAGGGAATAACGATTTTGATGATTTCTTACTAAGTACTTCAGATATTGGAACATTGGCGTCCAATTGCTACCGTGTAGAAAAAGATGCTGCCCCGGCGGCTGCAGAAGCTAAGTCGATAGCCCAGGAAACACCAGCCGGTACTTCACAGACAATTTGGATTGTCGGTTATGGAACGGAGACCGGCAACAATGGCGCGAATCCAGTGATGGCAGTTGTTACTGTTACACCAACAAGCGCCACCACTGCGATTATCAACTAATTTGAATTGTGATCGAGCGGGATGCGCAATTCTCGATGAACTTGCGTATCCCGCTTTTTTTTAGGGTTGAATTTCATGCCGGTAAAAAAGAGATGAAGGAATTTTATGCCGGATTTTCGCTTTGAAGGCACAACCTTTGGTGGAAAACCCGTACATGGGGTAATCCAAGCGGGTAAATTCTCGATCGCAAAACAGAAAATCGAGGCGTTGGCGAAAGCGCGTCGATTTAAGGTCAACCATGTTCTCAAACGAAAGGTATATCTCTATAAGGTCAAAAAAAGCGATGGAGTGCTGATAAACGGCGAACAGAAGGCATTTACCAGGGAAGAAGTATCCAAAGCCTTGGATCGTCTGGGTTACAAAGTCATCAGTGTCTCTCCGAAACTCTTCGATTTTAAAATGAAGCCTCCGGATACGGAGATTGTAACCTTTGTAAGGGTGAGCGCAGACTTGCTTGGAGACCAGTTACCCTTCAATGAAATCCTTCAATTATTAGTCAATGATATCGAAAATCCGAGCTTGAAGGAGGCGATAAAGGAGGTGAACAACGATTTGCAGCATGGTGTGGACAGTGAAGAAGCCTTTACCCGTCAAGAGAAGCTTTTGGGCAAATTCACTGCGCGGATGTTGGGATTGGCATCAAAAAGCGGCAACATGGTGGAGATTTACAACAGCACGGCGACCTTTCTCGAACGCAACCTGGAATTTAAAAAGAGTATCAAAAGCGCATTGGTGATGCCGGTGATCACCATGGTGATACTGGTGTTCGTTGTAATATTTTACATTGCTTACATCTTCCCCCAGACCGCGGAACTATTTATCAGGATGGGGATTGAACTGCCCCCCCTCACTGCGGCGACGATTAAAATCAGCGATTTTCTGGTTGGTAATATGACCTTAATCTTAATCGGCACCGTTTTATTCATTGGGTGTGTCGCGATGTTGTTCCGACTCCCCAAAGTACAAATGATTAAGGATCGATTTATCTTCTATGTGCCGATTATCGGAACTCTGATTCACAAGACGACTATAGAAATTTTCTGTCGTGTCTTTTATGCCTTATATAGCGGAGCCGGGGAGAGTATCGATGCGATAAAACTGTCCGCAGAAGCCTGCGGCAATAAATATATGGAAAACCAGATAAAAACGGTCTCGATTCCCATGATGTTATCGAAAGGTATCGGTCTGGTAGAAGCATTTGAAGCAGCAAATGTGTTCACGAAAACCTCACTGTCGCGTTTTCATTCCGGCGCCGAGACCGGCACAATCAGGCGTTCTGCGCTTCAGATCGCGAATTATTACCAGAAAGAGACGGTGTATAAACTAAAAAATGTGGTCGATTCGATCCAGGTGATGGTGGCAATGTTGATCATGGTAATCATGATCGCCTTGACCGTTGTCTCTTCGGAAACCGCAACAATCAAACCGAAGACAGCAACTGAAATACAAAGATAATTAGAAGACGTAGCGTCGGCGTCCCCGCCGGCGAGGTGAATCGCAA
>CAZCRQ010000386.1:0-2442 GCA_964501095.1 uncultured bacterium
GAACCCTAAGTAAGACGATTTTTCTTTTTTAGCAACCTTATCGCTGGATTAGGGATACAGGATGAGAATGATATTAATGATAGAAAGGATTACCGCCCTGAATACTGAAATTCCGCCTCCTGATCGGCGAAAACCATGTAACCTTCACCAGGACGCATATTTCCCAGCGTATTGACTAATCCGGGAATCCAAAAACGTCCGTCGTCGGTAATCACGATGCGGATGATGTCTTCAATCGACGATAAAGCCACTTCCACAGGAATCTCGACATCAAAGGGATAACCGAGCCAGTTCCAAGTATTAGCTCGTATATGATAAGTGGTATTCAAGTCAATTGGTTCGCCGGTGCTCACCCAAGATGAAGTATCCGAGCAGAAAATCTGGTATCCTTGAGTAATGTCAATATTGCCGATGGTATTCAGATCTGGTGGAAGGAAAATGCCACCGTCGTTCTGATAAACAATCACCAAGTCATGAATATTGCCAAAGACCTCCGCGGCATTTCGTTCGGGCGGCATCAAATAAGTCGAGACCAGTTCGAAATAACGTGCCGCCAGAGATTCTACTATTATCTGTGGTGGTGGTTGTACAGTATAATTATGCCAATAAGGATTATAGCGTCTTTCAGCGAAGATATACCAAGCTGTTGCTCCGATGTGGAGTCGCTGGAAATAGTACCATTCACCGAACGGTCTCACAATTCCGGTGAAGATCCGATCTGGATAACAAGCCGCAATGCCGAGGTTATTAGCAATCGAGGCTCCTATTTGCCAATGGCATAACTCATCCAAGAATTGGTTTGAATTATCGAATTCATTTAAAATTTGAAATGCACAGCACATTTGAGCGGTACCCTCCCACCATATTCCAGCATCTTCCTCTATATCCTCAATCGAGCAATAATGAAATCCGCTCCAATCGTCAAGTTCAATGAAACAATTCTCCTGTGCCCATCCTATCGCTTCAAGATGGTTATTATTTTGAAAAGCTAGCTGAGCCCAGGTTTGGACATCCAAAGGTGAAAATTCATTGATTTCATCATTTTCAGTTGTTCCCGTCCAGAAATGAGAATCATTTTCATCCCACATCAACTCTATAAAATTCCCCGCCTCATTCGCCCTGTCATCCCAATCGCCATCTCTTATAACTTGAGAAAGACGGGTAAAGGCTACATAAATATCTATGTTATGTTCGGTTGATTTCCAGGATACCGCCACTGCTTCATCGTCATTTCCCTCAAAGCCTCCGGTATAACCTGGGAAATCTCCATTGCCATCCCAGCAATTTTCGCGAATCCATTCACCTAATCTTAAAGCTGAATCCAGATAACGATCCTCACCAGTAGCTTGATCATAAGTCAGCCAAGCGATAATCACCCATGCCAGTGGTCCGGTATGGGAGCTTACCTGATAATCATCTTCAAACCAACGATCCTCTGTATCATCCCACCAACCGGGAAGCCTGACATTTCCATCCTCGTCAATATCTCCCGAACGATAAGCGTTTCTTAATCGGCCATCGTTAAAGAATCGATCATTCTCTTGGGCGTAAGCGAAAGCATCGCCGATGATTCTCGCCCTCCTCAGATCATCATCATTCTCTCGCGCTAGAAAAGCAAGCATAGCGATAGCATTGTCATAAGTATACGCCTGATTAAACGCCCACTCTCTATCATCATTTATGCCATCTTCATCCTCATCAATAATCAATGCTTCATAGCTCAAGAGAAATCTCGGTTCCTCCAAACGTTCAAGATCAAATTGAATATCATCCAGATAAAAAGTGGTTCCATCGGGATTTGGGTCTAAGGCGCTGTTAAAGCTGAAACCGAATCCTTCGCATAAACCTTCAAGGTTATGATTGACAAGATCGATCTCGTACGCGGTCCAATCCTCCTCCAATCTGTAAGTTTGACGTATTTCCCCTTCTCCTGGTGGATGAATAATAAATATCACATTTAGTCCGGGTTCATTGGTGCGTCCCCAAAATGTCAATCTCTCCGCGCCGTTCAAATTCAGACCAGGAGCATCTTCCCGCCACATTACGCCATTCCAAAGCCAACCATCATCACCCGGTTGTCCATTCCACTGGACTCTGATGCAACTGTAACCGGAATGAGGATTATCGCACCAGTCCAGATCGACTTCCATATTATGATTACCATTGTACCACTGTTGCTGGGTAAAATGATTCCCGCCAGCGTCTCTGTCAGTGTAGATGTCAAAAGCGCGGTGGTATTTATCCATTACTTCCGTCAAATGCTGGTAAGCATTATCCTCATCAGCGTAAATTAATGTTGGGATCAAAGTAAGAATAACACTGACTAATAACGTGGTAACAATTACATTTTTGTGATTATTTAAATACATAATATTCCCTCATTTTTTAATATTGTTTTTAATTATTAGATTAGCTAAACAGCATAACGACAACATCCAGTAG
>CAZCRQ010000387.1:0-2439 GCA_964501095.1 uncultured bacterium
TTGGAGTGTACCGTCCGTAACGAGGACGCTAAATCGAAGTCACTTTCCATGCTGATATTTCCAGTGAAGTGCGTCACCTTTCACAACAAATTGCTCATCTCATTCGCATTCAAGGATTGTCGCCGGAGGAGATCGCGGTTGTGTCGACAAAGTTGGAAGACTACGCTGATGTAATTGAAGAGTTCTTTCCACGTTATGGACTTCTGCCGGACTTTCAACTTGGTCCGCTGTTAAATTCAAGTCCTGTGGCGCGTCTCGCCGCTCAGCTTTTTGAGTTGCGCGCCGGGAATCTGCCTCGCGAAGGCGTCACCGAGCTGCTCTTGCACCCTTATGTTTGCTGGGGGAAAAAGCTGGCGGATCGCGGCAATGTACTTTTGTTCGACAGTGCCGCACGCGACGCCCGGATCGTAGGAAAACCCGGCTCTTTAAATGAAGTGTGGATTGAGCCGATTAAACAAGTGATTGTAAAACTTCACCATCGTGCGGAGAAAGAGACCTCGCCGGATGATTTTGCGGCTGAGGGACGACGTGAACGATTGTTGCAACGCGCTGACAACATATCAACTATACTGACAGAATATCGCGACTTCGCCGAGCTGATCCTCACGCTGCCCGATCCTTGCACGGTCGAGGAGGCAAGTCAATGGATTAGAGACATGATGGAGCGGCTCGGGGTCAACGCCATGATCCATTATAGAGAGGATCAACCCCCTGATGGCATCAGGCGTGACCTGGAAGCGCTTTGGGAAATACGATTAATTCTGAGTCACATTTCCCTGGTGCTGCGTTTGCTGGGGAGGGAACGCTGGTCGGTGAGACAGTTTGCCGACTTGTTTCGTTATGCGGTCAGCCAGACTCGTCTACGTCCCTCGAAAAAGGTCAGAGGCGGCATCCCGGTGATGGGTATGCTCGATATGAAAGCGATCAAAGCGAAAGTGTTGTTTTTCATCGGCTTGACCGCATCGAATTTCCCGCGACACCCTTCCCTCGATCTCCTCCAACCGTTCCAGGCAACCTGGCTTCACGGCATCGACGGTCTTGCGGAGAGTCGAATGTTGATGCTCGAAGCGTTATTGATTCCGGAAAAGCTTGTCATCTCGGCACCTTGTCCCGAGAAAGGCGAAGGTCAGGAGGCACCCAGCCCGATTTTGGAAGACCTGAAAGTCGCGGGAATTTATTTCAATCCCTCGCCTGATCGGTCTACGTTGTTCTTTTCCTCCATCGACTTGTTGGTGGAACTGGGAAAAGACCTTAGCGCGGGAGATAAAGACCGAACCTCTCGTGCATTGCGACGATTAGCCGCCGCCAAAGCTTCAGACATTTATAAGGGCAAAGAGTTCTGGGATCGCGCGCTTCATGCCATTCAAGTCGAACTGATTCGTCACGATCCGACCTCATTATCTCGATTCGAAGGGATAATTGACTCTACAGCTTTCATTCGTTATATCAAAGATACAATTCTCAGCAAGCCATTTTCCCCAACACGTCTAGAAATTTATGCTTCTTGCCCGATGAAATTCCTTTTTATGTATGTATTTAAGCTCGAAGAATTGAAGGAAGTTGATGAAGAGATCGACGCCGCCGGATTGGGTGCGATGATCCATGAAATCCTCGCCACCGCGGCGAACCGCATGAAAGATGAAAATGGAGTTAGCCAATCATTCTCAAAAAATCCAATAGAGACTGCCAAGATATTCCTTCAAGCCCTGGAAAAAGAACGGAAAAAGTATGCATTCGATAATCTCTTTTGGGATCATCTTATCGAAAAACTCCAACGAGGATTGCAGACAGAAGTGGAAAATACTGGACTTTTAAAAAGAGTCATCGACTTTGAAATCAAGGAGCTAAAGGGCGAACGTATCTTTTTCGCGGAAGCCGCATTCGGCAGGCAAGCTGAAATTGGGCAGACTGTGCTCTTCGAGGAGCCGTTGTTTGTGGAAGCCAATGATGTCAAGGTTCCCCTTTATGGAAAGATTGACCGGATTTCGCTTCACCCAAAAAAAGGCTGGCGGATCTGGGACTATAAAACATCAAAATCCGGTCTTCCAACCGCCACTCATATCAAAAACGGCGTGTCTTTTCAACTGGCAATTTACACTCTAGCCGTGCAGAAATATCTAGAGAAAACGGGAAATCAAGGGCTGTCCTTCGATCGAGCTTTATTCTATCATTTGAAAGAAGATGAAATCAGTAAAACTGGGAATTGGAGCAATAAAGATCATGTTGCTAATGAAGATGAAATAAAACAGCGAATTACTCAAATTCATCGGGCGATCGGCGCAGGCAGATTTCATCAACCGTTGAGTCAAAATGAAAAATTGTGCCGTTCGTATGATAATTACTTTCCATTTCGCGATATTTGCCGCCGGGATCACCGTCTCTTTGATAAGCGAGAATTCAATTTGCAATCTGAGTTTTTAAAGAATGCTTATATCCTTG
>CAZCRQ010000388.1:0-2429 GCA_964501095.1 uncultured bacterium
CTTGTTGTGCAGGCACTGTTTGTTGTGGGGTGCCCTGCACTACTTGTTGTGCAGGGTAAGGTAACTTATCAATATAGACTGGTAGATCAGAAGGTGCGATCATTCCAAATTCACAACGGATGGTTGTAACATGAGCCAGTTGTCCGATACCGAATAACAGTTGAGGGAGACGAATTGATGGGGGGCTTTCTCGGAGATTGCCTCCATGACGCACCTGAAGATCAATTGTCTGAAACATCTCTGGTCGAAGGAATTTATGACTTGTCATCCAGAGTTCAACCTGCCTGCCTGCTTCAAAGGCTAATTTCGCCAAGGCGCCCGAACCGATCTTGTTGATAAATCGAGATGAATCGCAGGCGTCACACCCGAGTATCAGAGAGCTGCAGGCTCCGGAACCGATGGCGTCGAAAAAAGCTGCATCCGGCATCAAGGTAACCTGCCAATCCAATTCAGCAAGTCTTTTAGCAGTCTGGGCGCCCTCACCGCCGGGAAGGGATTCCCCAACTAGGCATTGTCCGGTATATCCATGCTCTGTAAGTGCCTGGACTCCATCAAGAACCGTGGATGTCATCGAATAAAATCCCCACACGCCCGGAGCAGGTGGGATTTTTACGAGAGATTCTTTCAGCCTTTGAACCGCGGTTTCTAAATCGACCCTCCAACGAGAGGCTAAATCTGAGAGCCCGGCGATTCCGAATTGATTCAAATGAAGAACACAATCCGCAACCAGACGCAGCACTGGCGCCATTGTCGGTTGCCCCTCAGACAGATGAAGCAGCGCAGTTTGCAACTCTCCAACGTTTAAACGATCTAATCCTGGTGTTTCCAGAGTCCTCGCGGTCTGAAACGCAATTGCTCCGGCACCATGGTCGCGATCTTCACTCAACCGGCTGAGTGCTGAAAGTACATCTTTCTCAGAGTTCAAATTGAGAATCAACCAAAGATACTGGTCATATCATGTTGATAAAAGTCGGGCAGGCAATGCTGACATCCCTGGAAACCTTTATTTATCGGATCTGATAAAAAACGCTTTACTCCATCAAGAGTGAAAATCTTCTTCCGATTGTCTTTGGAGATCTCGTTGATATGGCACTCATATTGGGGTCGAGACATGTCATGCACCACTTTGGCATCTAGATCCACGATCCACATGATTTATCCTCCTTTGTTTCGATACTTATTAAAAATACGCCATCCACAATTCATACGCAAACCGAATCATTCTCTATATTTTCCCGCCACCATTGCACCAGGTGCTTGTCTACTTTATCGTTTCGAAGTATAATATCCGCTAACGGTTAGTTAAAGGTTTGAATAAACATATCAATAACCATGCCTGAAGAGGGTGAAGAATCCTGAAAATGGACGAAGCCATTAACAGGATCGCTCAGGAGGATGAAGAGATTGGAAAAATCATCGAATATCGGAAATCCCTTGATGATCAGCCGGATGAGTGACCGGTTGTCTCCGAATAATCGAACAAAACCCGCTTTTTTACTAACACTCGACACCGAAGGGGATAATCTCTGGGAGCAGCCCCGAACAGTCAGAACGCATAACGCTGAATACCTCCCCCGATTCCAGGCACTTTGTGAACGCTATAATTTAAAGCCCACCTATCTGACCAACTACGAAATGGCGACTTCTCCAGCCTTTACAAAGTTTGGCGCTGAAGTTCTTAAAAAGGGGACCGGTGAGATTGGGATGCACCTGCACGCCTGGAACAATCCGCCGCTTACTCCCCTTACCCCAGATGATTTCACCTATCAACCTTATGTGATTGAATATCCGATAAAGTTAATGTCGGAAAAGATTAAACGCCTGACCGGAGTTTTGGAAGAGACATTTGGGATGAAAATGGTCAGTCACCGTGCGGGACGCTGGGGTTTTAACGAAGATTATGCCCGATTGCTGGTAGATAACGGTTACCGGGTGGATTGCAGCGTCACACCCTTCATCTCCTGGGCAGAGAATAAAGGCGATCCTTCCGGTAGTGGCGGATGCAATTACTATGAGTTTCCCGATTCCGCTTATTTTATTGACTTGAATGACATCCGTCGACCAGGTGATTCTCCGCTGCTTGAAGTACCGATGAGTGTGATGACCCGATTCGGGAAGCTGCGAGGCGCGATCCCTTATAGTTTGGCGAACCGGTTGCCGCTGCGTCCGTTATTGAATCGCCTCTCCCCGGTCTATTGGATGCGTCCGGATGGAAAAAACCTCCGGACGCTGCTCTGGATGGTTGATCGTGCTCTTCATGAAAAACGTGACTACCTGGAATTCATGCTCCACTCGTCCGAATTGATGCCCGGCGGCAGCCCTTATTTTCCCACCACAGAGAGCATCGAAAAGTTATACCGTGATTTGGAGGCGCTATTCGAGGCAGTGAAAAATCGCTTTATCGGGAGGACACTTGATGAATTTGAGAG
>CAZCRQ010000389.1:0-2424 GCA_964501095.1 uncultured bacterium
GCAAGCAGCCATTCGTTTACAACCGGTGTAAGCGAAAATTTCTCAGTGAGAATTCGTGTAATTGCACCGCAGGCGACACCGACACCAAGGGCAATGAGGATGGTATCGAGGCTGAACCAGCTTTTCTCCACTGCCTTCCCCACTGCACGAGCGACACTTCGAACGATCAAGCCTTTCGGCATCGGAGACGGTTTAATATGCTTTAACGCCCAAATTACCTGTTCCTCACGTTTGGCTTCCAGGCGAAAGAGTTCATCATTCGCGAGTAAATGGGCAATCTGATGAGCCTGCGCCGGGGACAATTCTCCACGATGATAGGCGGAAACAAGCTCCAAATAATCCTCTTTGTTCGATTGCACCTCAACTCCCTTGAGGGAAACCCTTCATCTCCAGCACTTTACCCAGAAAAGAGCGTGCGCAATGCAGATATACTTTCACTGTATTCACCGGGCGACCTGTAATCTCACTAATTTCCTCTATTGATTGTTCCCGCCGATAATATAAAATGATCATGCTTCTCCATTCCGGATGAAGTCGCCCGAGCGCTTGCAGGACAGCTTCCCGCGCTGCCAGATCATTCTCGATACGGACTCCCGAATGTTCCTGATCCTCAATTCGGTCATCGGTAATTTCCATCTCATCGTTCAAATAGACCCATGTCTCTCGCTGATTGCTCTCTCCCAATGAATCGAGGTAGACCCGATAGACAATCCGATATAACCAGGTCGACAGCTTGCTATCACCTTTAAAGGAAGGTAACCCACGCCAGAAACGTATCACTGTTTCCTGAAAAAGGTCTTCAGCCAGGTGTGGTTCAGGAGCCATACGGTTGATGACTGACCAGATGATCGAGCCGTGGCGTTCCACCAGGTTGCGAAAGGCGTCTGCATCTCCACCCTGCGCCTTCCGTATCCAGATCGTCTCGTTCAGAGTCTTTTCCTTGATACTCTGCATTCATTTTCTTCTTGATCCGATCAATTCATCAATCCGTAGATTCTTAAAATTAGACCAGTCTTATCGGTTCAAAGTTACATTGGTTGTTCCCAATAAGAGTATCGGTTCAAGAGCAGTGTAACCCATTGGAGAAAGAATCAGTCAAACGGTTTAATGATGAGAAAATTAAAACCAGATCTATTTTAAAGATAGGAGAACTATTGAATGGCTCCGTATGAACTTATTCCGGTGATGGGAATGCTGATTCCAATTACGGCGGTCATCGTTGGCGCGGTTATAATCCTGGATGCCATGTACCGACGTCACAAGTCCAAAGAGCTGGAGCACCAGGAGCGAATGCTCGCCATCGAAAAGGGACGCCCACTTCCCACGAAACCGGAGCTTACTCGCCCGGCTTATCCGTTTACTTAGCCCTTCATTTTTATCAGTTTGGGTTTGGGATTGATCTGCATCTATCTATTTACTGACCGCGACAAGGATGCGGTAGGCTTTGGATTTGTTTCACTCTTTATTGGAATCGGGTTGTTTTTATCTCGTTACTGGGGAGTAAAACGCGAATTAATGATGATGAAAGAACGATTTGCAGCGGATGATTCTGCAACTAATCGCATAGTAGAATCGACTGCCGCCGTTACTCCTGACGTTGCTCCTCAAGATGATAAAATAAAGAACCGAGAATTATGTTAGCTTGTACCTATCTGTCAACATAATTGTAAACACTTTCATCGTTGTCCCCTTTTCGTTTTCCTTGTGATTGCATGGGACTGTCTCATAGGCTGGAAGCCCGTCCTACGCGAACACCAGCCTTCCTCTCGGTTCAGGGATGGGCCTTCCGAGTTCCCGTGCCGTCTCGATCCATTCCCTGATGACAACCTCGACATTTTGGAGCGCCTCGCGATGGGTGGCGCCGTCAGCCGAGCATCCTGGAAGCTCGGGAACCTCGGCGATAAACGATGCGTCCTCCTCGCTCCAATAGATAATCACTTCATATTTAATCATTTTAACTGATTCCCAGTTTGTACTTTAAGATAAGCTCCCTGACCTGCTTAACCTGATAGGCTTTCGCTTTTCCTTGTTTCGGTTGCAAGTTGATGATTTCAAGAATGCCGTCGCGATAAAATATATAATGGTCACTGCGGATTCGTAATGAGAAACCAAGCCATTTAAGGAGACCACATAGCGACTTAAAGGGAATGTTCCTATCGGACGCTCCTGATAAGATAAGCATTAACAGCTTTGTTTTCGAAGTCACTAAGTTGCCTGCCTTGTAAGTCTACCTATTCCAACTAAAATCGCTAACGCCTTCATTGTAATCTACTACAGCAGTGGATTATCGGAAATTCTTCTATGATAATAAGATTGTCTCCTTATAGCTCCAAGGAGTTGCGCCATGCAACAGGTATTTCGGCTGGTGCCGGTTGATTAAGTCTTTATTTCTCTGTCAGCCGAGGACTACTAACAGCATACTAC
>CAZCRQ010000390.1:0-2423 GCA_964501095.1 uncultured bacterium
TGCTCGAGGAATGGAATCAAGGACGCTGCCACGGAAACAATCTGGTTCGGCGCCACATCCATGTAATCAATCTTATCCGGCGGCATGACAGGATATTCCGCACGGTGACGGCATTTCACACGATCGCGTACGAAACGCCCCTCTTCATCTAAAATTGCATTCGCTTGAGCGATGACATATTTGTCCTCATCATCGGCGGAGAGATATTCGATCTGCTTCGACACCCGCCCCATCTTCACCTTTCGGTATGGTGTTTCGACAAATCCCAGATCGTTGAATCGCGCGTAAGTTGTCAGACTCGAGATCAATCCGATGTTAGGTCCTTCAGGAGTCTCGATGGGGCAGAGGCGTCCATAATGAGTATAATGGACATCGCGCACCTCGAAACCGGCGCGTTCACGAGTCAAACCACCCGGTCCCAAGGCGGACAAACGACGCTTATGAGTCAGTTCCGTCAATGGATTCACCTGATCGAGGAACTGGCTCAACTGGTTCGTCCCGAAAAAGGTGTTGATGACCGAAGTGACAGTGCGAACATTAACCAGATCTTGCGGTTGCAGTTTTTCCGAATCCCGGACGTTCATGCGCTCCTTGATTGTCCGCGCCATGCGGCTGAAGGCGACCGAGAATTGATTGGATAACTGCTCACCGACTGTACGCACCCGTCGATTTCCTAGATGGTCAATATCGTCTGTGGAACGTTTGCCATTTTTCAGGGCAAGGACATATTTGACGATCGCAACGACATCCTCTGCCGTCAGGATACGAACATCTCGGGGAACGGTTAAATCCAGTTTGATATCGATTCGATAACGCCCAACCGCGCCCAGATCATAGCGTTTGTCATCGAAGAACATTCGATGCAAGAGTTTTCGAGCGGTCTCGGTATCGGGTGGATCCCCGCTCCTCATCTCATGATAGATGAATTCGAGCGCTTCATTGGTGCTGTTGGTTCGATCCCGTGCCAGCGTGTTCTGCAGAATTTGAAAGCTCATCTCGGCGTCTTTTCCGCGCGGTTTCTTCATCAGGGGCACACGACGGACTTTTACACGACGCAGTTTCTTCAACACCTCTTCATCGAATTCCGCATCACGCTCTACCAGGATTTCACCTGTCGCTTCATCGACCAGATTGTCGGTGACGATTCGTCCATAGTAGCTTTCAATTTCCTTACGACTGAGGGGAATATCTTCACAAAATCCGAAAAGACCGAGAATGTCGCCATTCGCGCCAAAACCGATAGCACGGAGAAAAGTTGTGACTGGGAATTTTTTTCTCCGATCGATATAAACATAAATGGCGTTGTTGATATCGGTGGTGAATTCAATCCAACTACCGCGGAATGGAATAATGCGTGCGCTGAAGATTATCGTCCCATTGGGGTGGATGGAGCTGCTGAAGAAGACGCCGGGACTGCGGTGAAGCTGGCTGACTATCACACGTTCCGCACCGTTGATGATAAACGTTCCACTGTCTGTCATTATTGGAAGGTTGCCAAGATAGACATCGGATTCTATAATGTTTTCAAAACCTTCCGATTCGTCCCCCTCTTCACGACTGGAGAGTCTGAGCTTCGCTTTTAGGGGCGAGGTGTAACTAACGCCGCGTTCCTTGCACTCTTCAACCGTGTATTTGGGTGATTCAATATAATAATCAACAAATTCCAGGTTATGCTCTTCCCGATTGTCTTCAATGGGAAATATGGTTTCGAAGACAGCTTGTAATCCTTTGCTCTCGCGTTTCTCCAACGGAACACCTTTCTGCAGGAAATCATTGAACGATTTCAATTGGACTTCCAGCAGATCCGGGATTTCGAGAACTGATTGAATTCGGGAAAAGCTGACGCGCTGAATCATGCCCTTCTTTCTCACGCCTGCCTCCAAGTTATTTGGGTTGCGTATCCAGGGCTATAAATAAAGAAAAAGCAGAGTCCGCTTGGAGAATTAGCGGACCCGCAATGAAAATATTTATTACCTCCAGTGGCGGAAATCACTTCAGCTCCGCAGAACCACCGGCTTCCTCAATCATCACCTTGATCTTTTCCGCCTCATCCTTGGAAACGCTCTCTTTAACTGTTTTGGGAGCGCCTTCCACCAGATCCTTAGCTTCCTTCAATCCAAGTGAGGTGACTTGCCGAACGACTTTAATAACTTGGATTTTCTTTGCGCCTGCCGCAGTGAGAATAACGTCAAATTCGGTTTGTTCTTCCTGAACCGGGGCTTCCGCCGCCACGCTGCTTGAAACCATTCCAGACGCCATCATTGGCGCAGCAGCGGCTGTTACGCCAAATTCCGCTTCTAAAGCTTTCTTCAACGCGACAAGCTCCATTACTTTCATGTTCTTGATTGCTTCAATCAGATCCTGCACCGTTAACCTCCGTTTTATCCTAATCTTGTTTTAACATTATCAGTTTTATATATTTC
>CAZCRQ010000391.1:0-2415 GCA_964501095.1 uncultured bacterium
CGTTGGTAGCGTAGGCGTCCCCGCCTGCGGGCACAAACACGAAATCGCAAGCACGGAGGCTTACGCTACCCCTCACGTTGGTAGCGTAGGCGTCCCCGCCTGCGGGCACAAACACGAAATCGCAAGCACGAAGTGAATCGCAAGCACGAAGTGAATCGCAAGCGCGGAGGGAATCGCAAGCACGGAGGCTTACGCTACCCCTCATGGGCGGGACGCCCATGCTACGCTGCCAATGAATTCGCCGCAACCGATCGGTCTGCCCGACCTGGTTCTGGTGAATCTGACCGAAGAATTGGCTGCGCTGGAACCGACGATATTGGAAGTGTATGATGGAGAGTTGTTAGTTGGAAAAGCGGTTTTTCACCACGATGGCACAAAGATACAAACCTTCCACTACAAAGACACGAAAGTTCAATCATTCTCCACGGATCTTCACTTCGTTAAGAATGACTATTCCACGATGGCGATTCATAAACTAAACATTTACAAAACCTGATCATAAAACCTGTTGGTATTTGGTGGAGGAACTGTGAGGAGTTTTCATTTTAATCACAAAATTCATCAGCGATTCACTTGGCGGCAACTCACCTTTCATCTCGGTATAACAATCTCATTGTTACTTGTCCCCTCTTTTTCCCGTACTCAGCAACTCGGCGAGATGGTCTGGGAGGAGCTGCCGTCGGAGCATATCATCCTCGACTATAGTTTCAGCGAGGTTTCCATGCTGATAGTCGAGAGCACCATACCCAAGTTGATGTTCGGCAGCACTCGGGGCATAAAACCGGGTTCGGTAAGGGAGAAAGAACCTGGAATCTGGTGGGTGACTCTCGATCCCGGCGTGCAGTTGATCGACATTGCCGCGGCGAATTACCTCCCACTCAAGGACATCCGCCATAACTTCCAGAAACGCCGTGTCTGGCGTATAAAAGTTACACCTTTGACTCTCCCCATAGCACCCGCCGGCACTGGCACTATTCGTATTGAAACCGATCCGCCAGCATGTTACGTGGTACTCAATGGAATCCGACTGCCAGAAAAAACGCCAGTGACCCTAACCAAACAGCCGACCGGAAATCATCTGCTGCAAATCGATGGTGGTTTCGATTGGATACCACTCGATACTACAATCACCGTTTTAAAAGACCAGCAGAACCAAGTGACAATTAGACTTACACAACGAAACTTCGCTCATTTGATAATCACCACCAATCCTCCAGGGGCGCGGATTTTTCTGAACAATAAACTCCTTGGTATCTCCCCTATAGACGACAATAAAATAATCGCCGATCTTTATACCCTGAAAGCCGACCTTGAGGATTACTATACAATTTCCCAACCACTGCCGACCAAAGAGGGAGAAATCACTAAAATTCATTTGGATTTACAGCCTCACAAAGGATCTTTAGAGATTACCGCTGAGCCTCTAGGAGCAGAATTATTTATCGATGATAATTCAAAAGGCATATTGGAGAGTAGTTCTACTCTTCTTAACGACGTTAATGTCGGCACACGACGACTTACTCTGAAAAAATCCAGTTACTTCGATCTGGAGACTACCGTGCAGGTGCGGCAAGATACAACGACACGTCTGAAATTGAAATTGCTGCCTCGTCCTGGAAAGCTCATTGTTGAATCCACTCCGTCTGGGGCGCAGGTCGATTACCTGAAAGGCTCCGCCAGAATTACCTCACCCGCTGAGATCGATTCCGTCGAGGTTGGGAGATACCGTCTGATAGCCAAACTGAAAGGTTATCATCTACAGATTATTGAAGGAATAATTGACCCGGGTGAACAGGAATCGGTCACGATTTCATTGACTCCGAAAACCCGGTCAGAAGCGGTCTGGCGATCACTTTTACTCCCTGGCGCTGGGCAGCGTTTTGCCGAACGTCCCAGACGAGGATGGATGATGACCTGCGCCCAGGTCGCTTCGCTCGCCTTCGCCACTTACACTTATTATGACTACCAAGAGAAGAACAACCAGGCGGAGCGCGCACAGCAAGAATATGAAATTACCCGTTGGGATTACCATAGAGCTGTCACCGCGATTGAAATAAACACCACACGTACACGCATGATTGCAGCTCTCGATCGCTGGAACAATTCTAAAAATAATGTCGATCAAGCCGTTCTGCTTGGCACAATTGCTTATGGTGCCGCAGGTGGTGTTTATTTGTTGAATGCGCTCGATGTTATCTTCTTCGATGGTGGGAAAATACGGTTTGCCGCTTCTGTTTCCCGTGACTAACGACTTTGCTTCAAGCGACTTTGCGGTTTAATGTGTGTTGACGTAGGTTGTCCAACAGCGCTGTAATGAATTGGTGATATTCGGAAAATGAATGGATAAATTTATCATCCTGAAGTTTAAATAATACTTAAGGAGAAAAAATGCAATATCGAAAGACAAGAATTCCC
>CAZCRQ010000392.1:0-2409 GCA_964501095.1 uncultured bacterium
GCTTAGCCTCAGCCCAGCCTTACGTCTATATGTCCATGTCCGAGCACACCGGCGACAGCCTGAACTACCTGACGCCGGGGATTTACGAGGGCAGCATTCACAGCAACGATGTGTTTAATATCGGATACTTGCCTTTGAGGATCGATGGCTATATAACCGGCAGGCAGAATCGGATCGACTTTGTCAATGGCGTGGATCGTGAGGATGTGGATTTAGGTCATGATTCAATTATTCAACTGTCTGAGATGGAATTGCCCATTATAGCTCAAAGAATTCGCGACAATGCCATGTATCGCTTTTACAGCCTTAATAATGTGAGAATAACTCGGCTCAAAGGAAGAGGTCAGTTGGGTATTGATGTTTATCAATACATTCGTGGCACGGAACGCAATGATTCATTAATCAGGAGAGTTAATTCTGAATGGTATGCCTTGATATTCATCGATGGTGACTGTGAAATCGATGGTGAATTTTATGGGGATAACATCACCATTGGTTGCTCCGGCGACATGTATCTGATGGATGATGTTAAATACTATGGCGCAGATGAAGAGGGTGAGTTCTATTACGGTTCATGGCAGATGCTTGGATTGATATCCGAGAAGGACATTATCATCGCTGATATACCTGCTAATGGTCGAGGAGACGGCTTCAATGAAGAACCGGAGAATCGGCGTCGCCATTCGATTGTGGTGGATGGGCTGTTAGTCGCGCTGGGTGGTTCAGTACGGATGGAGCATCCCAACAACGAAGGTGATGAATATCAGGGACCATACCCGGATGAGCGAGGGACCTTCTATCTCAAAGGCTGTATTTATCAGCGTGAGTCATCCCTACTCTGGAACGAAAACCACGGCGGCACGGGCTACCAGGTTCATCTCCGGGGTGACAGTCGTTTCTTTGTGAACAAAAGCCCATATTGTTTTTGGGATTGTTTGACCTGGTTTCCCTATGTCATGCTTGGTGATGAGAACGAGAATCAATATGTTGGTATCTACACCAATGCACTTGTGTATAGTGACGCCCAAGTTAAGAGTCTGACAGTGGGGGGGGATTCCAGATTAGTATTTTTAAGTTCATATCGATTAGATATCGAGCATCATTTCACATCTGATAGATGGGGTGCTCACACAACCTTAATCACCTTTCCCGATTACCTTCCAGAGAACTCTCTCGCTCGTATTCGCTTGATGGGTGATTTGGCAACAAATGTGGAATTGTCTCAACTGGTTTGCGAACAGGGCGTCCAATTGGTGCTGACAGCCCAGGACGTCAAGATTGACACCTGTGAGTTTCGCGGTCCCGTTGCTATCCGAGGCGGGCGGGTGTCCGTGAATGATTGCTGTTTTTCAGCGCCAGTTACCCTAAACGGCTGGGGACCGGCGACCTTCACACGTGACGTCCTCCAGAACTGTCTGACCATCGACGGCAATCCCCGCTCCTGCCACGTCGTCAACTGCACCATAACCAATCCCGGCGGTCCAGGCATCTTCCTCGACCTGTACCGCAGCTTCAGTCTCCGCAACAGCATCGTCTATGGCTGCCGTCAGGGCGTCGTCAACGACCATTGGGAATCGCCGCTGATCGAGTACTGCGACGTCTTCAGCAACCGAGAGGGCGATTTCATCGACTGCCAGCCGGGCGAAGGCTGCATCTCGACAGATCCCCGCTTCGTGGATGTGGAAAACGGCGACTACCACCTGAGCTTCAACTCCCCCTGCATCGACGCGGGAGACCCGGATTCACCGGAAGACCCCGACGGCACTCGCGCTGACATGGGGGCGTTCCCTTTCGACCATGAGGCGGGGGTGAGCCGGGCTGAGGCGCTGCCAAGCGATTTCGAGGTTACGGCGTTCCCTAATCCCTTTAATTCCATCACGACTTTGAGCCTGAACCTTCCACAAGCGGGGAGGGCTGCGGTGGAGGTATACGATTTAGTTGGTCGGCGAGTATGGTCGGAGCAAAAGGTAATGACGGCAGGCTCAAATCAGGTGACGCTGTCCGGTGAAGCGTTCGGTGGGGCAGGTGTCTATTTCGCGCGGGTTACAGCGGGGGAATACTGGGGGATAGTGAAGGTGGTGTATATGCCGTAAGACAAGGATTTTGTCCTTCTGACAGCAATGTTTGTCGAGTTTATAAGGTTTTTCCCGAAAACTGAATTAAAATGTTGACAAAGGATGTAAAGGCAGCTTACATAGGGTCTGTTGAAAAACTCTCTCTTAGGAGAAAACACTACGCTGATGAAGAGGGATCTGACGACTGATATGCCGTCGCGTTGTCATTCCAGCGAAAGCTGGAATCCAGAGGGATTTGGGGCTCGATTCCCGCTTGCGCAGGAATTGTCATGGTGGCTTCCCCGCCACGGAAGATGAAAATAGCAGCAACCGCAGGGTGCGGACACCCTGCGGC
>CAZCRQ010000393.1:0-2403 GCA_964501095.1 uncultured bacterium
TTACATTCCCCTAGTCATGAAACTATTCTTGATTACTTCGCTCATCCATATAATATCACGGGTATTCCTTCTGGCTTGACGATTTTTTGTGCATTCTAAATGGACGTAATATTCGCACCGAGAGGGCACATTTCCAATCCAGGATGCAACGCGAGCGATCTTTCAAGATGATAGAAAAATAAAACTACCCCCAACGTTCGAATCTCACCATATTCTTACCTCCGACGGATTATTCGCTGATTTTATCTGATAGACAAACCTCCCCGCCATTTGTCCATGATTGAGAAGCACTTCTGCTTCCCGCAGTTTAATAAGTATCTGTTTGATGAGGTTGGTTTCTGTGGAGTTTTGTCTTGTATCCTTGTTATAATCCCAACACATATGTTGGATCATTTTTGGGGCAGGCCACCGGATGAGTTCCTCGAAATTAACCGCATCCGATCCTCTTGCATAATTTCCAGATTTAGTCTATGATTATTCTTGCCGACAATACTCGCTCAGAATTATAAGGAGGCCAATTCCAGACGACCCACTAGATTCGATCAGATATCGAGACATCAAATTAGTTTTCACAATGAGGAGAGAATTATGAAAAAAATATCCGTTTTGATTAACTTGATCGTCATGGTTAGCATTGTGTTGACTGCTTGCGGAACTCAGGCTTCTACACCCAAGGATTTGCTTGCCCAAATTAAATCACGGGGATACTTAATCGTATCAACCGACCCGAACTATGTACCCCAATCATTCCTCAATACCGGAGGCAAACGACCTTCAACCACAAAATGCCCATCGGACACTCTGACCACTGCTGAGATGCAAGGCTTTGACGTGGATGTGGCTGCTGAGATCGGCAAGCGATTAGGTGTGGAGACCTGCTTTGCCACTCCGAGCTGGGATATGATCACCGCCGGGAGTTGGGCGGACAAATGGGATGTCAGCGTCGGTTCGATGACGATCACCAAAACGCGAGCCAAGGTACTGACCTTCACTGTCCCCTATTATTATTATTATGCGGTGATCGCCGTCAGAAAGGACAGCGGGATCAACACGCTCGCCGACCTTTCCGGTAAATCGCTGTGCGTAGCAGCATCGACTACCTATGAATCCTGGCTGACCGGGAAGGATTTCGACATACCGTCAGCGGATGTCTTCACCCAACCTCCCACCAATGTGAAGGAAGTACCGCTGGACACGGATCAGGAATGTGCCCAGGCCATCAACGCCGGACGCACTGACTTCATCGGATATGTCACTGCCAACACCGTAGTCGATGCAAATATCGCGGCAGGCTTCCCTGTCGTTCAATTGGGTGGCCCGATCTACCGGGAGAGCCTGGCTGCCGCGGTCGACAAGTCTTCTAGCCTGCCGATCGATTCCTTCGTCTCTGCCTTAAACACGGCCATCACTGACTTGCACAGTGACGGAACCCTGACCAACCTGTCAATGAAATGGTACCAAGTCGACATGACCCAAGCCCCTAAGTAAAAAGACTCTTCACTACATGGAAGCGGCAGAAGGATTCCGCTTCCATGTTTATTCTTTGATTACATAAGAAGGTGAGATGATGTCTACTCCGAGCTCCACGATGGCCGCGCCCAAATCCCAGGCTGATCTGATCTATGAGCTGCAGGTGAGGACAAAACGACGTTTTGCCCTCGGTGTCGCAATTTCATGGATTGTCATACTGGCTATTCTGGCTCTCCTGTTCAGCAGCGCGAGAATCCAGCTTGGAGGCTTTACTTTCAAAACGATCCATCTCGATAGATCCTTTATCCAGGAAAATATTCCCTTCATTGCCAGCGGCGTCTGGATCACCCTCGGTATTTCAGCCCTTTCGATCCTCCTCGCGACTTTTTTAGCCCTCCTGGCTGCACTCGGCAGGCTCTCGAAATTTCCACCATTCTATGCCATATGCACTTTCTATGTGTCCCTGATTCGCGGAACGCCTTTGTACCTGCAAATATTTTTTTTCTTCCTAGCACTCCCCCAGATTGGTATTATCTTACCAGGCCTGTGGGCTGGGGTGCTTGCGCTTGGGTTGAACTATGGCGCCTATATGAGCGAGATCTTCAGAGCCGGCCTCAGTTCAGTCGGTAAAGGCCAACGCGAGGCTGCTATGGCGATCGGAATGACGCCTGGACAGACCATGAGTCGGATCGTAATTCCTCAGGCACTGCGGTTTGCCATTCCCCCGACAGGTAACGAATTCATTGCCATGCTCAAGGACTCAGCCCTTGTATCGGCCACTGGCTTTGTTCACGAGCTCATGTGGCGGGCGACAAAAGTCGGGCGGGCCCAGTTCCACAATCTGGAAGCATTGATCGCGGCCGCCGTCTTTTACTGGATCATGACTCTGGTCTTCTCTTATTTTCAAAGTCGCTTGGAAGCACGCATGTCTCG
>CAZCRQ010000394.1:0-2392 GCA_964501095.1 uncultured bacterium
CATTACTGTTTTTGTAAGTTTCAGTATTATCATAATAAAGATAAAATAAATATAAGCGATTTATTTAACCTAAATGACTAAATTGATAATTATTCAATTTTCATTTTCAGTAACTCGTTTGATACAGCGGAAACCGATGGACTGCAACCGTTCTTCGGGACTGCGCAAGGCACGCTGATCAAGTCGCAAATTTATTCCCGGATCCAGAAACGAGCCGCCTTTGATCACAAAGAGTCGTCGCCAATCATCATTTTGAAAGTGATAGAGGCTGTCGGAGATAGTCCACTCCGCCACATTCCCCGCCATATCGAAAATACTGAGCGGTGTCGCTCCAAAGGGAAAGCTGCCGGTGGAACATGGTTTTGGAATGCGTTTTGTGGTCAGAAAATTTCCCCGTGTGGAATCGACCGATGGTGAACCCCAGGGGAAGACGGCTTCAGTATCTATTGAACTGCCGGTGGAAACCGCCGCCAGCAGCCATTCCTCTTCTGTCGGTAGTTCCTTCCCTGCCCATTTGGCAAACGCCATTGCAGCATACCAATCAACATATACAACCGGATAGTCCTCTCGTCCCACCACCGCATGATAGCCAAGGTCTTCCGAAGGTACAATGTCCATACGTGGATCATGATACACCGCAGGGGAATCCGCGGCGCTGAGAAACATGGCAAATTGACGATTGGTCACTTCGGTCCGATCGATGTAGAAACCTTGAGAATATAACTCCTTATCTTCTCCCAGCCGCATCACTCTTTTTTTCACATTGCCAATTGGAGGTATTACACTTGGTTTTATATATACCATATCCTGATATAGCTCATCCGGCAGATACGGAGTTTTGTCGAGGCGTTCTTCGATGAATACCCCGGGAATTTGCCTCAATTTTGTGGAATCTCCAGCTTGACCCGCACTCAGGGAATCAGTTACCGATTTAGTCAGTATTGAATCTTCCAATGTTGGGGAAGTGATAATTTGCCGGGTGTCACTTGGGATCGCCTCTTCCTCTGAAATTGGGATTGGGACATCATCTTGCGCCGTAAATGCCTTCCCCAGCAAAACCGAAAATAAGACAATAAATAAGAGCCGCCGATTACTGTTCATGGTGCGAATTATCCTCTGTTAGCAACTCTTGCCGGCGAAGGGGAGCGATACCTTTAGGGAACGATCGGGCTACTCGAAAGCCGACCGTAGTCAGGCGCACTGATGGGGTTAATTTGCTGCGTTGAAAATTCTGTAGCATTTCCGGCGGATCCGACCAGGAACCGCCACGAACGACTTTGAATACCTGTAATGAGTTTAGCTCCAGTGGATTCTGATAAACCTGAAGACCATTCTCGTCATACCAATCCTGGCACCATTCCCAGACATTACCGGCAAGGTTCCAGAAACCGCTAGTGGATTGGGGGAATTTTTTCACCGGCACGGTATGAGGACCCTCTGCGAGGTTTGTACTTTGGCTAAGTTCACAGTTTGCCCGATTAGCATCCGGCGGCTCCTCACCCCAGGGATAGCTCTTGCCACCCAAGCGCGCTG
The DNA here is from genome assembly GCA_964501095.1 of uncultured bacterium. Classification (GTDB taxonomy): domain Bacteria; phylum Electryoneota; class Electryoneia; order Electryoneales; family Electryoneaceae; genus CAZCRQ01. The sequence continues at coordinate 1,534 of CAZCRQ010000394.1, forward strand.
CGAAGTCCCATTCATTCTCAAATGGTAAACGGATCCCGCCTTGATTGACAAGATTGTACTGCTCATCATACGCCGATGGAATCCCGCCTTGATCGGAGAGCCAGTGGCAAAAGTTCACCGCCTCGTACCAGTTTACATTCACCACCGGGTGATCAGGGTATGCCTGGAAATAGTCCTCCACGTTTGTAAAGCCGGGAATCTCCGGATAGGGAATCCCCGCTTCCCGACAATAGAGTGTATACAGCCAATTCGGAATTTCCCAAGCGGACATGAAAAACGGCGCAGGTTTGGCGAAGGGATCGAGGTTCGATAAATGACCATGAGCTGTTCCTTCGCCCACAAATACCCAATCGACCATTGTTGGATGGTGCTCGTAGTTGAAGATCGACGACGAAGCGACTCTGATGCTCCCGATGATCGCTACCAGGCGAAACTTCATCGGACGAAGGGAATGAAGTTTGGTCAGAATAACCCACCCACGAGGAACATAAACACGGCTATCTTCCTGGAAATCTGCCCACTCGGTTTCCATCCTCTCGACTACGATAGCTTCAGTGCGGGTGTCCAGTGAATCCCACCAGAGCAGGGCGGAGCTTGCGGTCAGAGGCATGATCCCGGCGATCTGGGGACAGAACAATGGCGTCTGGGCTGGATTATTTCTCGAAAGTTCCTCACTTGCCGCAGGAAAGAAAGCGAGAAATGCTGACCAGACCGAAAAGAAAATATATATCAGTGCTTTTTTTATCATTTTAAGATTAAATAGGTCATATAAGTCTTATGAGTTATACAAGTCTTATAATTCTTAAAAATCATTCTACAGGAATATACACCGTATCGGTCACCGTTTTAAAGATATACC
>CAZCRQ010000395.1:0-2375 GCA_964501095.1 uncultured bacterium
ACGTTCCTCATAGATGAACCGTCCCTCGATCTCGCCCAGACGCTGATAGATCTCCTCCGTGATGAACGGCATGAAGGGATGGAGCAGACAGACCAGGTCTTCGAGCAGGTCGCAGGCGAAGCGCAGCGTCGCAACACGATCACCGGGATCAGCCTCGTCGGCGATCCGCGGCTTGATCGCTTCCAGGTACCAATCGCAGAATTCGTTCCAGGTGAAACGATAAATCTCCAGCAACGCCTCATTCAGACGGTATCGACTCAAGCGTTCCGCAACAATTTCCGCGGTTTGCGCAAATCTGCCGAGAATCCAGCGATCCTCCAGCGCCATTAACGGTGAAGATTCCAGCGAAGCGCGGATGAATTTCCCCAGGTTCGCTTCATTTGTCGGTCCCATGTTGGTAGGCAAGCCCGCCGGACTCAATGGAGCCGGGATCGAAGCGGCGGTATTACGCATAGCGGCATAATGATCCGGGATGAAACGCTCCGCTGGGATGGCGATAAAACGAAATGCGTTCCACAGTTTATTGGTGAAGTTGCGTCCCATCTCGAAACGAGTGGGATCGAGGTTAATGTCCTGCCCTTCGGTAGTCAGGACAACAAGACTGTAACGAACCGCATCTGCGCCATATTGATCGATCATCTCCAGTGGATCGATGCCATTGCCAAGTGATTTCGACATCCAACGCCCAAATTTGTCCTTTATCATCCCTGTAATATAAACAGTACGGAAGGGAATCTCGCCGGTGAAATGGAGGTCGGCGATGATCATCCGTGCCACCCAGAAAAAAATGATGTCGTAACCGGTAACCATGACATCGGTAGGATGATAATAGCGCATTTCTTCAGTGTCATTGGGCCACCCGAGGGTCGAGAAGGGCCAAAGCCAACTCGAAAACCAGGTATCGAGCACATCCTCTTCCTGACGAATGTTCTTTGAACCGCATCTGGCACATTTGGTCGGGTCTTCGCGGGCAACGGTAATCTCGTGGCAATCATTGCAAAACCACGCCGGGATGCGATGTCCCCACCAGAGTTGACGGCTGATGCACCAATCGCGGATATTTTCCAACCATTGATTGTAAACTTTTTCCCAGCGTAATGGAACAAAACGTATTTTTCCACTGGCAACCGCTTCCAATGCCGGTTTCGCCAACGGCTCCATCTTGAGAAACCATTGTGTCGAGAGGTAGGGCTCGATCGGAACCTTAGAGCGATGGCAGTATCCAATAGAATGAGTATGCTTCTCGGTTTTAATCAGCAAGCCGAGCGCTTCCAGGTCTTTCAGCACCGCCTCTCGCGCCTTGAAACGATCCATGCCGATATACTTTTCCGGCGCTGGCGCCTGAACTCTGGCATGTTCGTCCAAAATGATCGGCATCGGCAAATTGTGACGCTGCCCGACCTCAAAATCGTTCGGATCGTGAGCTGGAGTCACTTTGACTACGCCCGTCCCGAAAGTACGATCGACATATTCATCTTCGATCACCGGGATGTTTCTTCCGGTCAGAGGGAGCTGCACTTCTTTGCCTTTCAAATGTTGATAGCGTTCGTCCTCGGGGTGGATCATCACCGCAGTATCGCCGAGCATCGTCTCGGGACGGGTGGTGGCGACAACCACCCCTTCACTGCCATCGACACCTGGGTAACGGATGTACCAGAGCAAACCCTCCTCTTCCTCGTGATCGACCTCTTCATCGCTGATCGCCGAACCCAACGCCGGAGACCAGTTGACGATGTACGGACCCCGGTAAATCAATCCCTCTTCATAGAGACGAACGAAAACTTCACGCACGGCGCGGCTTAATCCTTCATCGAGGGTGAAACGTTCGCGTGTCCAGTCGGCGGAATCGCCCAGGGCGTTCTTTTGTTTCGTGATGACATCTTTATTGCGATTTACCAGCTTCCAGACCTCTTCGATGAATTTTTCGCGTCCCAGGGTCATTCGATCAGGGGCTCCATGGCTGGCTAATTCCTTCTCCACTACAGTCTGTGTGGCGATCCCGGCATGATCTTTCCCCGCTTGCCAGTGGGATTCATACCCGAGCATGCGGTAATAACGGATCAGGGTGTCCTGGATCGTGTCCTGCAGGGCGTGTCCCATGTGCAGGACGCCGGTGACATTCGGCGGCGGCATGAGAATCACATAAGGTTTTTTCTCACCGTTCGGGTCACTCTTGAAGAAACCCTGCTCATGCCACCATTTGGCGTACTTTGGTTCTACGGTTTTCGGATCGTAAGTTTTTTCGATTTCCACGTTTGTTCCAATGGTTAAATCATCAAATTTCTTGCAAAACTTAAAGTTAAGAAAAAATAGCGAAAAATTCAAAATTATATGGTGGTGTTAGTAGATGGTGGTGTCAGCCGTCCTCGGCTGAC
>CAZCRQ010000396.1:0-2362 GCA_964501095.1 uncultured bacterium
TATCGATGGCATCCAGTGCGCCGGTCGATAATGGAAAACGACCTTCGACTCACCAGCCGGAACGACTATCGCCCGAAACATCCCATTGGCGCGCAGGATTTTTTCCTCTTTCCCATTCACCAGGGCAGTCCATCCTGAAGAGGTGTAGGAATCCGCCAGAACCAGCACTGCCGATCTATCTGTCATCGCTCTCAACACGACTTCATTAGGTGTGTAAGAGTCTATCTCTACCATGCCCATTGCCGGAGGCGAAGGGCTGACTCCAGGCGGTTCCTCATTCAACACCAGATTGTTCAAAGGATTAAAATCCTTAGAGAGCAGACGATTCAAGGCATCTTCGGTCTTTTCGCAGACTTCCCACTTGGATTGCAGGTAGGCGCGCGGGAGCCCGCCGGGGAGTTTGTAAAGGTAGCCATGACGTGACTGCACTAGCGGTGTCATTCCCGGCACATTTTTCGATGAATAGATATATTTGACATTCATCGTCAGCAAAACATTCATGTTGGTCAGGGCGTTCTTGTCTTCAAGGAAGCTGAAAGTCGCCGGTTTTGATCCGGAATAACCGGTCTCCAATTCTATTCCAAGCGCGCCCCAGGTATTTAACGGACGTTTATCATCAAGCGGCAGCAATCTCCCTTTCTCTCCACTCTCAATCGATTCTATCAGTTCATCCTTTACAAAATACTGAGCCAATTTTTCTGGCGGGGATGGATGCCGCAAGCGTTCCGTAAGTGGGATCAGATCGAGCATGAGAAGCGCCGCCAATCCGATGCCCATTACCTGGGAAGGTATCTTTTTCAGAAGACCAAGATAAATAATTCCGCAGGTGAGGAATACATAGAGTAAGCTGAGTGAAAGACTCTCCGCTGCGGTCTTCGCCAACTGTTCCGCCACTGCTGGTTTTGTAGGGTGGATGGCATTGATCCAACCGCTAATTCCATCGGCTATGACACCGTTCAACATAAATATCAGTATCGCTACTATTCCTGCGATAGCTGTCGCCCAAAGAAAACCTTTGCCCTTTCCCCTTTCGCCTTTTCCCTTTTCCCTTTCCCCTTTCGCCTTTGCCCTGTCATCATCTCCCTTTGCCCTTTCTCCTTTCGCCTTAATTGCTTCCGCGACTTGAAAAACTCTTTGCAATCCACAAGCTGCTAAGAGGATCGCACAGAGCAGCACGATTATATGAATCATCATCGGAACACGGAACTTATTGAAATATGGCAGGTAATCGTAAAACGGACGGTAGAGAATGGGTAGAAATTTACCGAAACTGGTCACCCAGGCGAGGAAACCAGTAATAAACAATGCCCGTACTTTCCAGGTGCGAACGGTAATCAACCCGACCACCGCTAATACCGCCACCGGTATCCCCCAATAGAGCGGCATGTCGGTGAATGGCAGGTAGCCCCAATAGGTTTGCCCTCCGAATCCGAAGAAATTCGGGACAAACATACTTAATGATTCGAGGGGATGATAAGACCAGTTAGTGGCATACTCCCAGGTGACACCTTGCGACCCGCGAATTGTATCCTGAGAATAGGTCAGTGTATTGAAATATATCACCGCGGCGCCGAGAATGCCCAGCAAACCACCGATGACCAGCGTCCCGGTTTCTCTTGAAGAGCGATAGAGTAGCGTATGCCTCCGTGCTTGCGAGGGATGAATTACATTGTTGACCTGACGGCATAGCCACCAGATTCCCGCCAACATGTAACCGTAATAGGCGACCTGGACATGCTGTGTAAACATCAACATGGCGAAAACAGATGCCAAAGCTCCTATAGAAAGCGGTTTGGGTTTCTCCAGCGCCCAATCAAGGGTTAATAGAAGCCATGGCAGCCAGCACATCGCATACAGTTTCGATCCGTGCCCAACATCACCGAGCACGACCAATTGCGGGCTGATCAAAAACGCCAGTCCGGCGAGAAACTGAACCCAGGCATTGCCCCCGAATCGCCGCACCAAGTACGCCACTCCAACCGCTCCCAGAAGATGGTGGAATAAGGTGAGATTCACTGGCGATCCGAAGAAAAGCAGCCAGGCAAGTCCAAATTTGTAAAATCCAGGATTTGCGGCATCCGAAACGAATCCACTTAGCCAGAACAACGGGTAAAATAGCCAACTCGATTGGAACGATTCGAACATCGCCATGCCGCCATAGAAATAGGGATTCCAGAAGGGGAAAATCCCCTGCGACAACCACATCGCCACAATCCGCCGAAAACTCACTCCGGAAACACGATCCGGTGAGACATTAAGCTCCATGCCGGCGAAGATATTCTCACGCCAGACATAGAGCATCACCAGATATAAGAGAAATGGAACCAGGAAACGGCTGTCGGTGAAAGATGAAGGATGAAGG
>CAZCRQ010000397.1:0-2361 GCA_964501095.1 uncultured bacterium
AAAACATAGATTCTTCACTTCGTTCAGAATGACATATATCAGACTGCCTGCTTCACCAGAATGATGTCCCGGGGAATGCCTAGCGAAAGACCTTTTCTAATTTGGATCAGATCCATTTTAAGTGTAGTTTATCCCAATACAAACGATTGATCAAGTCAGCCGGAGCACAGAGTGATTCGTTCTGTATTTGGTAAAGAAGCTGCGGAAACGCCAGAGACCGCGATTGTAGTTGAGCGTGATGGGAACTCAACACATGTCCAACTGAATATCAACCCGGCGTGCAACACCTGCGGGGCGTCGGGCTTTTGTCACCCCGCCTCCGGGTTGAAACCGAAAATCGAGATCAACAATGACATTGGCGCCACGGTCGGGGATGTCGTGCAGTTGGAAACGGCTGCCTCGTCACGGTTGATCGCCGCCTTTATTCTCTTCGGCATACCCCTGCTCATGATTTTACTGGGAGCGCTGCTGGGCAATAGCATGGAGAATTCCTCCCAGGACAGCGTAGTAGCGGGCTCCATCGCCGGATTAGCCCTAAGTTTACTACTGGTCAATCGGATCAACCGATGGTTCCGTAATCGGCTTAAATTCAAACCGCGTGCGGTACGGATTCTCTCCTCTCAAACCTAAATCCCTTTGACGGATTCTCTTCACTGACAACCTCTGTGCTCCACTTCATCTAAAGCGAAGACCTGGTTCTCTGTAGTATATTTCAAATAATTCATTTCCCCTTACAGCTCTCTTTCAGATCAGTTGTTGCATCACTGGTGGAAACTTCAGCGGTTGAGGTGATTTTCTTGAATGGATGGAGATACTAACTGCTCTGGCATGGAAGCGGAACTCATCGATGAAAAAATTCTCCCCCGTAGAATCAACAGAACTAATGTCCTCTTTGAATATCTCCGCCGATGAAACCACAGACACGACTACCTTGGCGAAAGGCGCTGGCATCAACTTCCTCGGGCAGTTGATCGCTGTGGTGATGATCTTTTTGACCAATGTCGCCCTGGCTCGCCTGCTCGGTTCCCAAGAGTTTGGACTTTTCTCCATCGGCTGGACATTCTTACGACTGATACGTCTCATCTCCAGTTTTGGGCTTGAGAAAGGCGTGGTGCGGTACGGCTCCCTACATTGGCAGGAAGATCCGATACAATTGAGAACCGTTCTCTGGCAGTCGATCGGGATGACCATGACCTTCGCTCTGATTTCCAGTGTCCTCCTCTTTTTCTCTGCACCGTACATTGCTACCAACGTGTTTCACAAACCGCAATTGATTGTTGTCCTGCGGGCATTTGCTATCATACTGATTCTGGTCGCCGGATTGCGTATCACCGCCTCGGCGACACGTATCACGCAGAAAATGCAATACAGTGTCATCTCCTCGCAGATTGTGGAACCTACTGCCACGATTGTTTTCGTCCTGATCGCAGTCTGGCTTTTCAAAGGTGGACTTTTTGGCGCGTTGATCGCCTGGGGGTTGGCGTATATTACGGCTCTCCTGGTAAGCACTTGGCAAACAAGGCGTCTCTTTCCCTCCGCCTTCACGATACGCTCGAAAGTCAGCCTCTTCTCCTTCGATATCCTTCTTTTCTCAATTTTATCTTCCACCGCCGGTATGGTCTTGAAGTTCAATGTCTGGATCGACCGTTTGCTCGTGGGAAAATTCCTGGAAGCGGCGGATGCCGGCATTTATATCGCCGCGACCCAGTTGGTAAGTCTGTTTATGGTGGTTATGATGATCTTCAAAGGCATTTTCGCGCCAATGTCGGCGCGGTTTTATGCTGAAGGTCAGCATGAACGGCTGGAAGAGCTATATCGTGTCAGTACTAAATGGGGACTCTATATCTCTTTCGCTCTCTTTCTGATCATGGTCTTCTTCCCACAGAAGATTATGTTGGTGACATTCGGAAATGATTATGTATCCGGTTCAAGCACTTTGGTTATCCTTGCCTGGACATGTTTGTTTCGCGCTTTCCCCGGCGCTGTCGGCATCCTGCTTGTCATGACTGGCAACCAAAAACAGTGGTTTGTCCTCTCGATTGCTGCGGTAAGCAGCAACATTGTCTTCGACATCCTCCTGATCCCCCCTTATGGAATCAATGGCGCTGCTTTTGCCACTATGATCTCGATGTTTGTCCTCTTCTTTTTAGGGCTGCTGCAAGTGAAACTACGGCTTAATATGAATCCCTTCGATAAACGGTATTTGAAAGGTTTCGCTGCCACCTTCATCGCCGCACTCGGATTGTACCTATGGAGATTGGTTGCCCCGCAATCCGACTTACTCGCCGTCGCCGGCTCCTGTGCGCTCTCCCCAACCATTTTTATCCTCTCTCTCTATTTTCTAGGCTTCGACCGCGAGGA
>CAZCRQ010000398.1:0-2348 GCA_964501095.1 uncultured bacterium
TTACGCTACCCCTCACACAACTTTCGCAAGCACGGAGGCTTACGCTACCCCTCACCCCTCACTACCATGAATGTGCAATTGCTTCAAGTGTGCAAGCGGAAATACAGGGCAGCATTGGACGCGCAGAGACCGGCTTACAGGGAGCGCACTCATACTTGATTGATTTCCGTTTAGCCCCAATGATCGCGGCTACTTGATCATCATAATCGTCGATGATGATTTCAAATAATTCAGCGGGACAGCTTGCCACGCATGGATAGTCCCCGCATTTTACACATTTATCTGTATCAATAGTGATGAAGTATTGTCCGGAACCATCCATGTAACCATAATTCGCTTTCACTGAAACCTCCTTGAAAACTTCTCACAACTAAGGTACCAAGGCATAAAGACACAAATAACATTTTCGCGTCTTTGTGCCTTGTTGTCTTGGTGGTGAAAGAAGAGCGTCAGAATGAGAAACAAGCGCTATTTCTTCCTTCCCTTTCCTTTTTCCACCAAGGCTTTGGCGAAGAGGGCGGCTCCCAGCGCTCCGGCGATCTGGGTGTCGTGCTTCGGTTTCAATGCGGTTATTCCTAATTCTTTTTCAATTCTTGATACAACGCCGATATTTTTCGCAATTCCTCCGGTGACGGCGAAATCCTCCTGCACCCCGATCCGTTCGAGGAGGGTAAAGACACGGTGCGCCATAGCGCTGCAATACGCCGCCAGGACTTTGCTCTGCGACCAGCCTTCTCTCAGCAGACCGGCGGCTTCCGACTTGGCAAAAACCACACAGGTCGAGGAGACCGGCGGCGGCTCCTCTTCGACTTGCAGGGATAATTCACCCACCTCCTCAATCGGGACTCCCAGGAGATCGGCGAAGACCTCCATCCCTCTGCCGGTGCCTGCCGCACATTTATCATTCATTAAAAAATTGGTCACCTTGCCGCGATCATCGCACAGAATTGCCTTACAATCCTGCCCGCCCATGTCGAGAATTGTGCGTACGGTGGGACCGTACATGTAATTACCTCCCCGGGCATGACAAGCGATTTCCGTGATCGCCTTATCCGCAAAGGGGACATTCACCCTGCCATACCCAGTGCCGATTATAAAATCGAAATCCTTCTCGGTCATGCCGGTGTTTTCCAACGCCCAGTTCAAGGCGTTCCAGGCGCTGTTCGGACTGTCCGATCCGGTACGCATATTGGAAAAAGCGTACAACTCCCCATCCACCATTATCACCGCCTGCGAACTGACCGACCCGACATCGATACCGCCGGTGATCATCTTGCCGTCATGCCAATCCAGGTTCTCATCACGCCAATTATATTCTTTCCAACGCCAGAATTCTTTCGCCATTTATTTCTCCTTGCTTCTTGTTGACCGTATGCTCGAAGCTCTCTTGACTCTCACTTGCATCACATGATTTATTTAAGTATTTTAATCAAGGGGGGGAGTGATTTCATGTTTTTTACTCCCCATAAGGGTCATACATCTGATGTATGACCCTTTCTATTTTCTCATTTCGCCCGTTCCGCAGCAATCAATGCCGCTCCATAAGCTGTAATAAACTCAGGGGCATTCGGTATTTTCACTTCGGTCAGTAATGCCCGGTTGAGTGAATCGACAAATCCGACATTCCTCGCCATTCCACCGATCAGGGCGACCTCGGGATTGATTCCGACGCGTCGCGCCATAGAAACAATCCGGCTGGCGATGGCGTCGTGAATCGCCTTCGCAATATCCTGTTTCGGTGTCTTCGCATGGAGCAAGCTGACCACTTCACTCTCGGCAAACACCGCGCACTGGGCATTCATCGGAACAGAAGCGGTCGATTGCAGGGAAAGCGCGCCGAGTTCCTGAACCGTCACCTCCAGCGCCCGAGCCATCGACTCCGTAAAAGCGCCCGACCCCGCGGCGCACTTCTCGTTGATGGCAAAATCCTCGACCTTGCCATCCAGGGTGCAACGAATCGCGCGTCCCTCCTCCGCCCCCACATCGATCACCGTTTTCACCTCGGGATAGAGATGAACACAGCCTGTAGCATCCGCAGTCACTTCTGTCACTGAATGCTGGGCTGACTTTACCACTTTTCGTCCACTACCGGTTGAACAGATACCAGAACAATCGCCAGGAACCAGCCCAGCTTTGCCAAGGATTTCCGTGAACAGCTCCGCCAGAACCTGCTCCTGTTGAAAACCACCTTCACGCTTCCCCATAGCGACTACATGATTATCTTTTAAAATGACGATTTTGATGTTTTTTGCACCAATATCAATACCAGCGGTTATCATAACACTCCTCATATATATAAGCGATGATTGTAATCTATTGTTGCGTTTTTATTGGTCGCAGATGTTTTT
>CAZCRQ010000399.1:0-2341 GCA_964501095.1 uncultured bacterium
CTCCTCAGTTAATCATCACCCGTTTACTTGACTCTATTCTATGATTGCCTTATAATCGGCAATGATGAAAATCCTTTACATAAGTGATCGTCACCTGCCGCTAGGACCTAAAGAGCCGATCCGTCCGGAGATGAGAATGAAGCTTCGCTGGATGAACACCTTTGGTGAGAACCTGGCGGATCGTTTTGAGTATCGCCTCCGTCAGGAAGCTCTTATGGTAAAGGATTACACGGATAAATGGTTGAAAATCCACAACTCCGACTACCATCTGATCATCGATGGTGGAGATAATTCGCTGCCTCTGAGCAGACATACGGATCGGCTTCGCGCAACACGCATTGTCTGGACTAGACAATTGAAAAATTACGGGGAATCCCGGCTTTTAATCCTTACCGGCAATCACGAACTTGGGCATGGATACGAACCCGAATCAGCTTCCTACGTTGATCTGATGGACTTACGCAAGGAGTTGTTTCAGCGCGAAATAAACCGCTTGGGTTATGGGTGGGAGCAGCATCAGGGGGTGAATCTGATCGCCCTGGACAGCGAACTGATTTACCTGGCGTCGAGGCATCCGAACGATCACCTGATCAGTCAACATTACCACCAAATGTACAAGAAATATAACGAAGCTCTCCAGCAACCGGGAGCTGCAGTGTTGGTGACGCATAATACAACCCGTATCCTTCGTCACCTCAGGACAAATGGCGCCCTGATAAAGTTGAATCGGAATAATCGTAAGGTGATTTTAGTCGGGGGTCACTACCATATTCAGCGCATCTGTCATCGGAAGGGAATTTCGATTTATTGGTCGGGCGGAGCCAGTTACCCTGAACCATTCCTCCGCTGGATGGAGCTGATACCTGCGCCTCTTTTCGGATTTGTACCCGGTGGAGCGGGCGGGATTGAAATCACGTTGACGAAGGGAAAAATCTCCGCCAAACATTGTCCTTTCGGCATCTCCTGCGGATTCATTCCAAGGTTTCAATAGAAGAGAAAGCGCCTCATATCGACGGAAGCCATGATCTATTCTGTTCATCAACCCCATTATCTCCCCTATTTAGGCTATCTGGCAAAGGTATTTCAGTCGGATGTGTTTGTTTTTCTTGAGCGCGTGCAGTATGTCCGACGGGAATACCAGAACCGCAACAAGATCAAGTCTCCAGATGGCGCGGTCTGGCTGACAATTCCCGTCAAGGGTGAGTATAAAGCCCGCATCGACCAGATGACGCCTGACGATTCCAAACCCTGGCGTGAAAATCACATCGAGACCCTGCGCCGTTTCTATGCAAAAGCGGATTATTTGCCGGAACTAGAGGGATTTCAACAAGTATTAAAAGAGCCTGGGGCAAATTTAGCCGAGTTGTTGATGCGAACCACAGCGTATTTTCTGGATCGATTTGGTATCCAGACCGTTAGAAAAAGTCAGGCGGAGTTGGAACCCTTGCCCGATGAACCCAATTTGCGCATTGTAGAAATCGGGAAGAAACTTGGCGCGACAGTTTATCTCGCTGGAGCGGGAGGACGCGAGTACATGAATCTGGCACCGTTTACCAGCGCTGGAATCGAGGTGCATTTTCAGGAATTTCAACCTCTACCCTACCCCCAGCTCCACGGTGAGTTCATCCCCTATCTCGGGGCGATAGATCTCTTGCTTTGTACTGGAAAAGATGGATTCTCAAAGTATCAAGTTAATCTAATATGACAATAAAATTCAAACAACTTAGCGCTCGTGTTTTTCTTATCGCCCTTGCTCTGTTGATTGTTGGATCATCGGTCATCACGACAGTCATGTTGATGCAATCCAACACTCAAAGAGAATACATCACTCCTCTGATCAAGGACTGCCGCACCATCATCGAGGCGGCTCAGAAATGGCGAGCAAGCCGGGTCAATAACAGTAATTCAGCAGATCAGGGATACAGAGGGCTGCGTTTCGACCTCCTCGGATTTGCCGATCAGATCGGTCCTAATGGTTTATCCATTATAAATCCGAATGGACGGTTTACTTTGAAGATCGCCGAGGATGGATCAACATTCACCCTAATCGCGGAAGAATATCAGGGCGGACATGTGATCTTTCGCGACATTGGATTGGATAATGCACCTAAGCCGGAAATACGGTAGTTGATTTGTACCATCAGCCAAGTGGGTGCCCTGCACTACTTGTTGTGCAGGAAATATGAACTGGCAGTATAATCACCCTGCACAACAAGTAGTGCAGGGCACCCGTCGAGAAACCACAATTATGAATCGCAAGCACGGAGGCTTACGCTACCCCTCACCCCTCACCCCTCTCGCAAGCACGGAGGCTTACGCTACCCCTCATGAATGATGTCGC
>CAZCRQ010000400.1:0-2293 GCA_964501095.1 uncultured bacterium
AACGGCAGGAAAGTGGTGGTGTCAGCCGTCCTCGGCTGACACAAAGGTTAGAAAGATGGTGGTGTCAGCCGTCCTCGGCTGACACTAAAGGTTAGAATGTCAAACGGGAAGAAAAATAAAAACGGTGTTGAGAACGGCGTTAATAAACACATTGGTTCTTTGCCACTCGAACGTGTCCGGAATTTCGGGATCATGGCGCATATTGATGCGGGCAAGACCACTACGACCGAGCGTATCCTTTATTATACTGGACGCATTCACCGGATGGGAGAAGTCGATGACGGCGCTACATCCACTGATTGGATGGAGCAGGAAAGGGAACGTGGGATCACTATCACTTCCGCTTCCATCACTACCCAATGGCGTGATCACCGTCTCTGTTTGATCGATACACCGGGTCATGTTGATTTCACGGCGGAAGTGGAGCGCAGCCTTCGGGTGCTGGATGGCGCGGTTGCCCTGTTTTGTGCCGTCGGAGGTGTCGAACCGCAATCAGAAACGGTATGGCGACAGGCTGATAAATACCATGTCCCACGGATCGCTTATATCAACAAAATGGATCGTGTCGGCGCTGATTATTATCGCGCCGTGACCATGATTGCCAACCGCTTCCGTGTGCCGGCAATTCCGCTGCAAATTCCCATGGGGCAGGGTGTGATGTTCAATGGTCTCATCGACCTGGTGCGAATGAAAGCCGTTTGGTACAGCGAAGAGACCCTCGGATTGAAGTGGGAGGAGGGAGACATCCCCAAGGATTTGGTTGAGGAGGCGCGTAATTGGCATGAAAAACTACTGGAATCCATCAGCGACTATGATGATGAGTTGATGGAGATGTTCCTTGACGGAAAGGATATTCCAGAGGATAAGCTGCGCTCCGCCGTACGAAAAGCTACAATCGACAGTCAGATCGTGCCAGTATTTTGCGGCAGCAGTTATAAGAATAAAGGGGTTCAACGTTTACTCGATGGGATTGTTTTTTATCTTCCCTCGCCTGTTGACCGTGGAGCTATAGTCGGCAAGAATCCGAAAACTGATAAGACCGAGAAACGTCAGCAATCGGATCAGGAACCCTTTAGCGGTTTCGCTTTCAAGGTGATGACAGATTCCTTCGTCGGTCGTTTGAATTATCTGCGTGTCTATTCCGGCTCGATAAAACAGGGTCAGATGGTTCTGAACATTCGTACTGGCAGGAAAGAGCGAATCGGGCGTATTCTTGAAATGTTCGCCAATAAACGTGAGGAGCGTGAGAGCGCCAAAGCGGGTGACATTGTCGGCATTGTCGGGATGAAAGATACCCGGACTGGTGATACCTTATCCGACCTGCACCATCCGATTCTCTTTGAAGCGGTTTCTTTCCCGAAACCGGTGATTACACAAGCGATAGAACCGAAGACAAAAGCGGATCAGGAACAGTTGTTCAACAGCCTTCAAAAGCTGGTCGATGAAGATCCAACGTTCATTGTCAGTTATGATGAAGACTCCGGGCAGACTCACATCAGCGGCATGGGAGAGCTGCACTTGGAAATCCTGATCGATCGGCTGCTGCGTGAGTATCAGGTACAGGCGAATGTGGGCAATCCACAGGTGGCGTACAAAGAGAGTGTTGCCAGAGCGGCTAGAGGGGAAGGACGGTTCGTTCGTCAAAGTGGAGGGCGTGGTCAATACGGTCATGCTATTATAGAACTCGAACCGAAAGAGCGAGGCTCCGGATTTGCATTTGTTGACAAGATTGTTGGCGGAGTCATTCCACGGGAGTACATCCCCTCGATAAAACAGGGTGTGATCGATGCCATGGGTTCCGGTGTCCTGGCTGGATACCCGGTAGAAGATGTGAGAGTTACCCTGTTGGATGGCAGCTTTCACGAAGTGGATAGTTCGGAAGTCGCTTTTCGTATTGCGGGGAGCATGGCATTCAAGGAAGCGGCAAAGAAGGCGGAACCTTATTTATGCGAACCGATCATGAATCTGGAAGTTATCACACCGGAGGAATATATCGGAGATGTAACCGGCGATTTGAACAGTCGCCGCGCTCATATCCACGGAATCATCCCCAGAACGGATGCACAGGTCATCCAAGCGGAAGTTCCGTTATCGGAGATGTTCGGATATGCCACCGATTTACGTTCGATGACCCAGGGTAGAGCGCTTTTTACAATGGAATTTCATCATTATCAACGACTTCCAGAACAGTTACAAGAACAAGTCATTAAAAAAATGCGTGGTTATTAGGAGCATACCATGGCAAAAGGGAAATTTGAGCGGACGAAACCGCATGTGAACGTGGGTACAATCG
>CAZCRQ010000401.1:0-2281 GCA_964501095.1 uncultured bacterium
CAAGAGAAGACATGTTGGCAGCAAGTATTCCAACCAACATCAAACCGATTGCACCAGGGAAGAGCAAGTCCTGGGTCATATATCCCCAAATTAAATCCGGATCATGAAGTTTTCCAGCGTAAATTCCAATCGCCACAAGACCAGCCAACGCCCAAAGCAACATAATCAGACGTTTCGTGAACATACCGCCAATCATCCCGATACGCGTGGACATCTCGTTTGTCGCGAAATCCGCAGTCTACATCCCGGTAGCAACCGCGATGATAGAAACAAGGTTCGCCAGGATCATCGCCAGGATTGTATACCAAGTGTAATCGTTTAGGATCGCTGAACCGAACAGCATAAACATGAAATCCGGCACAGAGGCGTGCAGTCCAGAAAAACCTCCAATCTTTCCCAATCCCAAAGGTATCAACAGCATGGAGAAAATAATGATTAGTACTCCTTGGATTGAATCGGTGATGACAGCGGCGTGAAATCCGCCCAGCATTGTATAAATACTGACGATAAGTCCATAAATCAGGTAAAACCAGAGCGGATTTGTATAAGAGATAAAGGAATGCAATTCGCCCTTCTTATTCAGCTCGTGGAGTTCCGCCAAATGCGAAATTTCCTCAATGCTTAACCTAGTTGCATCTCTTGATTTTAATTGTTGATATTCATTTAAATTCTTTATACTTGTCTGATCTTCCAAAGTGCAGAGTTCTAGAGGTTTCGGAGTCATCGCCCTCATCGTTTTGACGGCGACCATATAACCTACTCCGCTGCCAAGCAGCTACATGGAGATGATGAAGATTGCATAACTTGCCGCAAGGAAGTTACTGTTATATCGTTCACTGTAAAAATCACCGATAGTGGAAAGTCGCACACGACGATAAAACATGGTGGTAAACCAATAAAACGGGGTGAGAAAAAGAACGAGGAACTGGATCCATATTCCGCCGATCCCCTGGCGGTAGATTTCACGTGATACCGCCACCGCTTGGTTGGCGTTGGTCGAACAGCCGAAGTTTAGAAAAAACTGGTAGAAGCGACCTAGTTTTCTACCAGCGAGGAAAAATTCTTCCGTGCTCGTAGTCTTAGAAGCTGCCTTTTTACCAATCCAAAGAATGACTAAAACATAGAGAATACAAATACTTATGTCTATTAAATGCAAGCTCCAAAAATGTATGAGTTTTCTCCCGGTATTCATTACCAAACACTACCTCAAGGTTTTCAAGTGTACTGCCTGGATTCGCCATAAGCAACTAGGCAAGGACAAATGAACAGTATAGGATAGAGATGTCATGAAGGACAAAAATGGCAAATAACTTTATAGATAAACATATTATTATTGACAATATAACGACAAATATAGCGAAGGGATGAAGGCAAGGATAGGTATGATTATTTCCATTCTATATAGAATTTGATGTTATTATGTAAAACATAAATATCATTTTCAGGCTGATAATTAAATCACTTCAAATGAGTGCATCCCGCCAAAGAAGTAATTCCCGAAGAAGCTGAGAAAGACCATCATCATGCCGAAGACAAGGAGCATAGCGGCACGATCACCTTTCCATTGACGCTGATAACGCGCATGAAGGAAAAGAGTATAGAACAACCAGATGATCAGCGCTCCAACTTCCTTGGAGTCCCAGCTCCACCAAGAGCCCCATGCCTGCTCCGCCCAAATGGCTCCAGCGAAGAGTGCCCCGATGGTATATAGCGGATACCCAATAACAACTGCAGTGTAGGCGATCTCTTCCAGCACCGGACGTGGGACACCAATCTTCACCAGCCAGCGTCCGGAAGAAACTCCAATGGTGGCATGAATCAATGGAGTCAAGAGCCAGGAAATGACTAAAGTGGGACCGAAAAATTCAAATATCTTTAAATAACTTCGAGGTGTCACCTGCATCCAGTTTTCCTTGAGGAGAAAACCGACCAGCACAGCCGAAACAAGCAATGCCAGACAAAGTGAGATGAAGAGACGCTGCGCCCTACCGGTTCTTGGCGTCATTAGCCGTTTCCAGACAAAGGGAAATGCAATGGCGGCGAGGATCATTCCGATTCCCAATCCAATCGCTTGACGTCCCCAGTGCCATGGATTCTCCGGATTCCCAAAGGTGAAAAGAGTTATCGCTTTCCCCTGGGTGCCAAGTAGCTGCAGATGTTCTGATTCAGTCATCGATGTTGGTAATATATCTATGAATAGCAAACTTATCATAACAATAAGCGGTAATCCAATCCAAAGAGTAATAAAAAGTACCCAGACACGGTTGGCTTCTGCTTTTTT
>CAZCRQ010000402.1:0-2257 GCA_964501095.1 uncultured bacterium
CGCAAGCACGGAGGCTTAGGCTACTCAGATTATTTTCAAAACTCAAGACTAATGTCTTGGATTATTCAACGCTTTTTAGTTAGAATATGTATTACCAGCCAAAGCATTCAAATCCCCAAAAGCAGTGAGTAAAAGATGGAAGAAATAGAACGTAAGTTGAAACAACTCCAAGAGTTGCGAGAGCAAGCGCGGATCGGCGGGGGTGAAAAACGGATCGAAGCTCAGCATCTCAAGGGAAAATATACCGCACGTGAGCGTATCATGCGTCTGGTCGATGAAGGCTCCTTTGAAGAATTCGACATGTTCGTCTCTCATCGTGAATCGAAATACGGGTTGGATCAAGCGGAATATCTTTCCGATGGCGTTGTAACCGGTCATGCGACCATCAATGGTCGCCAGGTAATGTTATTTTCCCAGGATTTTACAGTGTTCGGCGGCTCTTTAAGCGAGATGTTCGCGAAGAAGATTTGTAAAATCATGGATTATGCGGTAAAAGTCGGAGCGCCGATTATTGGATTGAACGATTCCGGCGGAGCGCGGATACAGGAGGGTGTACTCAGCCTTGCCGGTTATGCGGATGTTTTTCTCCGCAACGTTCTCGCTTCCGGAGTCATCCCGCAGATTTCCGCCATCCTGGGACCGTGCGCCGGAGGTGCGGTGTATAGCCCGGCGATTACCGATTTCACCATTATGACCGAGAAAACCAGTTACATGTTCGTAACCGGACCGAAAGTGGTCAAATCGGTGACACATGAAGATGTCACCCCTGATCAACTGGGCGGAGCGGAGATTCATTCCACTAAAAGCGGGGTCACCCATTTTACCGCCGAAGATGAGGATGACACGTTCGGCTTGATCCGCAAACTGCTGAGTTTTCTTCCCCAGAATAGCATGGAAGAGACACCCCTGGTCAGTTGCGATGATCCGATCGATAGGTTGGAAGACGATCTGAATTACATCGTACCGACCGATCCTAATCTTCCCTATGACATGCATACGGTAATTGAATCGGTGGTCGATCATGGCGATTTTCTGGAATTGCGCCGTCGCTGGGGAGCAAATATTATCTGTGGTTTTGCTAGATTCCGAGGCAGAGCTGTGGGGATAGTGGCGAATCAACCCGCTCATCTCGCCGGGGTTCTGGACAATGTCGCCAGCCGAAAAGCGGCTTCTTTCATACGGTTCTGCGACGCCTTCAACATCCCGATCGTGACATTTGTGGATGTTCCTGGATTCATGCCGGGAACACACCAGGAGTACGAGGGGATCATCCTTAACGGCGCCAAACTCCTCTACGCTTACGCGGAATCGACCATACCGAAGGTTACCGTGATCACCAGAAAAGCGTATGGCGGAGCTTATGACGTGATGAGTTCAAAGCATCTCCGCGGTGATTTAAATTATGCTTGGCCCACGGCTGAGATTGCCGTGATGGGTCCCTCCGGCGCGGTTGAAGTTCTTTACAGCAAAGAGATCAAGGAACTCCAGGGGGAGGAGCTGAAAAAATTCCTTCGTGAAAAAGAAGGGGAATATCGTGAACATTTCGCCAATCCATACAATGCGGCAAAACTTGGATTTATCGATGATGTGATTGAACCGCGCAACACACGATTCCGAATTATTCGAGGACTGGAATCTCTTGCCGGAAAGCGGGATAGCAATCCTCCCAAGAAACATGGCTGCATCCCGTTATAGGCTTGATGACAAGGGATCGATCCTGGAAAAACAAATAGGTGAACAAATGTATGGCATAGAAGCAATCACCAATGCGAATGGCATCACCTTGATGGTAGTCGGCATGGTCGTGGTTTTCATTGCTCTGTTACTGCTGATCGTTTTAATGACAGCCCTGCGATATGTTCAGAATTATCTTCACGCCATTCAACAGAGAAAAGAATCTGGAGGATTAGCACCAGCAGCACCGGAAGATATTCCTGCTCTTGTGGTCGCAGCCATTGCGCTGACGTTGATCCTAGAGGAAGAATCTGTCCACGATCAGGAATCTCTGGTTCTGACTCTCCACTCTTTGCCCAAACCTTACAGTAACTGGTGGATGAGCGAGATCGGCAGATCATGGAGTACTTCATTGCCGAAAGGACAATCGACATTGATGGGAGTGGTGGATCCGATTCGAGGCAAGGTTGTTTGATAGTGTGTTGTCAGCCGAGGACGGCTGACACACAGTAGGTGGTGTCAGTCGTCCTCGGCTGACACCCAGGTTGTATTATTCTGTCAGCCGAGGACGGCTGACAGCACA
>CAZCRQ010000403.1:0-2241 GCA_964501095.1 uncultured bacterium
AGGCTTACGCTACCCCTCACCCCTCTCGCAAGCACGGAGGCTTACGCTACCCCTCTTGAATCATCGGAGCAGCACTATTTTTTTTACCCGGGCGCCTTTGGGAGTGTAGAGCGCCGCCAGGTATACCCCACTCGCTAAATTTTCCGGTCTCCATAAAATCTCATGATTACCCGCAGGTTTGAGCCCGTGCATCAGCGATACCACCTCCCTGCCATCAATGGAAAATACCGCCAGTTTGATCTCCGCAGTCGAAGGAAGCGAGAACTGTAATCGGATCGCAGAATTAAATGGATTCGGATAGGGATCAGATAGAGTGAACCTTATTGGAAAATCGGATTTATGCTGCTCCGGGACTGAGGTGTCCCAGGTAAGTTCAGTTGTCTCGTTCGGAAGAATCACCACCTGCTCGTAAGTTCCAATCAACTCCTCATTACAGAAGAGATCAGCCAGATACTCACCGGGGATAATATGGGGAATGAAAATCATCAAAGGATCATCCGGGTTGGAGTAACCAATCAGTTCGCCTCCATTCAGGCTAAGTTTGTAATTCTCATCATCTTCGGCGTCTGCGATGATGATTGAAAGATGCAGACTTCCGTAATCGAACATATCTTCGAGGTACTCATGCGCCAGGTCGACACGAAGATAGCCGGCGCCGAACTCTCGATCGTGACCTTTCAAGCCGCCATCTTCTGCACTCATTAAAACAGCTTCAGCGATGTTGGCGGGAGTCGCCTGGGGATGAATGGAACGCAGGAGGGTGAGTGCCCCGCCGAGATGGGGTGTGGCGGAGGAGGTGGCAGAAAATGTCCCGTATCCTCCAGATGAACTGGTGCTATAGACCTGGCAGGGCGCCACGACATCCGGTTTCAACAATCCCAGCATTGCCCCTTCTAACCAGGGATAATCACGGTAAATTTCAGGGAAATCCGCGCGAAACCATTCTGAAGGACCACGATCGCTTCTGGAGTAAATGGAGCCATTATTATTGTAAGCGCCGCAGCCCAGAATATCGGTCAAGCCGCCTCTTAGGGTCTGTTGTGGATGGAGCCAGGGCGGTGGACAGTTCGCGGGAGCGGAGATATTCCAGGGTGTGACACCGTCGCCGGTATTACCGGTCGAATTTGATTGTATCATCCCGGCTGCCAAGGCAATCTCATGAGCCCGTCGGTGAGTCGCCCAGTCCGGATACCCTAAATCGACCGAATCACCGATACTGGAGTATTTGTAAGAGAGGGAATTGCTGACTACCCGTGCGCCGTTCACTATCGCATATTGCATCGCCTCCCAATTACGAGCCTCGCTATTGTGATTGTCAAAGATACGCAATACCATCAATTTTGCCCCAGGAGCAATACCGGTGGTATCGCCGCGGCTGCCATCACCGACAAGTATACCGGCGCAACTCGTCCCATGACCGTCGACATCGCTTAAATTGTTGTTCTGAGACACAAAATTCCAGCCATGAATATCATCGACATAGCCGTTTTCATCATCGTCGATCCCATTGTTCGGAATTTCATCCTCGTTCAGCCAGATATGGTTCATGAGATCACGATGCGTAATCAGGCAGCCGGTATCCATGCTGGCGACAATGATCCCTTCTCCATGATATCCCTGCTCCCAGAGAACCGGTGCGCCGATATCTTCCACTCCCCATTCAAGACGTTCAGCTTCATCCAAGGAAGAATCATGCAATGCCGTGATATTTTCCTCGCCAATCAGGTCCTCCAGGGTTACAAAGTATTCATAACGGATTCGCTCGACCTCGGGAAATGCTTCCAATTCATCGATGCGTTCATTCTCGAGCCAGAGCGCATAGGCATTGACGATCCAGAGGGGACGGATCAGTTCGGCGTGTCCCTGGGAGGCCTCCTCCTCGAACCAGGCGATCACTGATGCTGCTGTCTCTTCCAAATGCAGACTTACTCGCTCGATGACATACGCCCTACATTCGACATGATTCAATCCCTCCACCTCTAATAAGAGATCACTCCCTGAAATTGGATCATAAAAGAAAACTACGATTGGGATCTGTTCATCCAACTCCGAAGTTCGGCGTATCTGGGCAAGTTTCGGATCGATTTCGCACGGTCGACTGAAAACGCTCCATGGGGTGATAATAATAAAAAACAATACCTTGACTAATATCGTTATTGACCATTGTTTCATTCTGTGACTCCAATTCAAGAGATCTGATTTCTGATTTAAAATAGTCTCGAATCATTCGAGATGCCAGAG
>CAZCRQ010000404.1:0-2233 GCA_964501095.1 uncultured bacterium
GCGAGGGCGGGCATGAATACTTGGGATTGATTTCCATTGGTCTGGGCGGCATCGCCGAATTTGAATTCAGCACCGCGCACGTGTTGACCAACGTGCTGAACTTTTCGGAACCTATCAGCACTACAGCGCTCAAGTTCCGCATGTACGAAGCTCCACATTCCAAGTACAAAGCAGCAACGGTCATCGGCCTGCGCAGCAACACCTGGTCGGACGTGGGTTCAAGTAATTCACGCAATTACATTGGTCCTGCGTCACCAGGAGACAGTCAGAATCCCAACATCACTGATTTGCAGTTTGAAACCCATCAGACCGACTTTTTTTCAACCATGTCCCTAACGCTGTCTGAAGACTGGTTGTGCCATGTCGGCGCCACGCTTCATGAGACTCTCGCTAAGAATATCTCGGTCTGGAAAGATTCCTCCTGGTATCATATTCCCATCGTGGATGTCCCCAACAAGCAGCGGGATATGGTGTTTTTGCCGATGTTGGGCTTTGAACATCAAATAAATGAGCGCACCCATTCGATAGCACTGCTGTCCAAAATAAATTTCCAACACCTATCCAATCCCTATTTATCAGGGGTTTAGGACAGGTTTTTCTCCCACTTGAAAATGAGGTTGATTCAAGGACGCATTCTGCTGTCCAAGATAAA
This sequence comes from uncultured bacterium, assembly GCA_964501095.1. Classification (GTDB taxonomy): domain Bacteria; phylum Electryoneota; class Electryoneia; order Electryoneales; family Electryoneaceae; genus CAZCRQ01. Next base: position 653 of record CAZCRQ010000404.1, read on the forward strand.
ACCAACTTACTAAGGTCTTAAAACCTTTGAAATAGCGCGATTTTGGCCTTTTAGGTTTAAAATCTCTGTTCAGTTAGAATTTTCGAAATCTTATTTTGGACAGGTGTGATTCGATAGTGGAATTCGGAGGCAAACCTAAAATCAAATTCTCCAACGATCTCAAGGACATGCAACTTGAGACTTCCTGGTTCGCCATGGCAGGTGTGAGATATTTTCTGGGCGACATATCGTCCTTTGACGCGGGTTTGCGATATCGCAGCGATCACGCCAGCCTGGCAGACACGGAAATCCGCGCGGGTTTAAACATCGGGATTAACGTCCAGAAGGGCTTCTCTGATACCCGCAAGAAAGCGCGGGAGGATTTTGAGAAAAAGAAAGCCGAGATGGAGAAAAAGCAGCAGGAAGAATCGAATAAGTGAACAGCCGGGGCGGCGCAGGGCAGCAACGCCTTGCGCCGCCGGTAATTCGGTGTTGAGTTTCTTTAAAGAAGCGATAGGGCGCGTAGGTCCACCGTCTCGGTTGATTTCCTTGAAGAGAAACGACATGACCTCCATTACCCCCAAATTCAGTTACGACGAGGAGCAACTGGAAGCCCTGTGCCGGAAGTGGAAGGTGCGGCGGCTCTGGCGCTGTTCGGCTCGGCGTTGCGGGACGACTTCGGACCCGAAAGCGACGTTGATCTGGTGGTGGACTTCGATCCGGAGTCGCCTTGGGGCTTATTTAAGTTCTATGAGATGCGTGAAGACCTGAAAGCCAATTTTCAGCGAGACGTCGATCTGGTGGAGCTTGAGGGAATTATTAATCCATTGCGTAAACGTAATATAAAAAGCACCATGAGGACGATTTATGAACCATAATTCTGGTGATGGTTTGTTGTTTAATGTGCTTACGCCGATGGGGATTATAGTGCGCACCTCCAAGGAGTATTGGAACTACATTACTTCGGTTAAACATCCAATCCTGGCCGGAGAGTTGTCTGCTGTAATCCAGACACTCCAGTCACCAGAAGAAATCAGGCAGAGCCGTTCTGATGACCAGGTGTACCTGTTCTATCGAAGTGTTTCGGATAAGAGATGGGTCTGCACTGTTGTTAAACGTGAAGATTACAGCGGATTTCTGGTTTCTGCCTATCCGACCGACAAGATCAAGAGAGGCATACAGATATGGAAGAGGTGAAGGTTTTTTACGACCGCATCGGCAACAGCCTCATTGTCTGGTTCGACGATCCGCAGAAAGAAGTGATCTGCGAGGAATTCGATGAGGACTTGGTGCTGATGAAAGACAAAGAGGGTCGGGTGATCGGGGTGGAGAGGATGAACTTCAAGGCTGCGGTCTCCGATCGGGTGCGGTTGGCCTATGAGGAGGTAGGTTGAGTGATCTAATATTTTTGTGGAGTCAACTGCTGGCAGCGTCCGCATATGATTGTTGATCTTGTAAGCAGCTCGTCAAAGAATGCCGAAGATGTCCGAAGCACGTCATAGCGGCGAATGCCGGTATCCAGATAAGTACTTGTTTTTTCAAATACATAATTCTTATTCTGGGCTCCGGCTTTCGCCGGAGCGCCGCGATGGAAAGCTTAAC
>CAZCRQ010000405.1:0-2225 GCA_964501095.1 uncultured bacterium
GCGGAGGCACCTTCGGGAATCTATCTTCTGCGAGTAATTTCCTCCACCGGCTGGAAAGATGTGCGTAAAGTGGTGTTATTGAGATAAAATATGCTTTCCCCTGTGAGAGTATAGGAATAAGACAAACTGCCGTAAAATCACGTTAAAGCGCACCATCACTATTGTTCTGACGCAAATACTTTAAAAAAAGACCCTACATCAATTATTCATCTCTTGTAAATCTCCTACTCATGTGATACCTTATCAATACAGGATTTTATTTCCTTTGCTGTAATAAATGATTTGAAAAGGGATGCAGTTTCATGATGATCCGACTGGCATTTATTGGGGGGATTTTATTTGCCTCATATTATCCCGCGGCAGGTCAACACTTCAATCCGGTTCAACCTACGGGACGACCATATCCGGTTGTTGTCCAGGGGGCGTATGTGAATGACAACCTTCTCGAGGTTCAGGATGAGATTGGAGTTTTCGATGGCGACCTCTGTGTTGGCGCCAGCCAGGTTCATGGCGGGTGGCCCATGCTGGTAAACACGTACCAACGTGCAGGCAATCAGGGAGGGTTCACTCCGGGGAATACGATGAGCTTCCGTGTCTATATCCATCGCAGCAACATGGAACGTGTGTCGGATCCCTTCTTTCTCTGGGGTGACGGCACCTTCGGATATGGTGAATTTACTTATGTCTCCCTAGAGGATCCTGAACTGGTTACCATGACCATCCCTTTACGCGCTCGTTATTTCGAGTTGGTCTCACCTTATGTTTATCCGACTCTGGACTTTGTGGAATACCTGTTCTATGCGATCCCAGGATTAGCTATTGTCTATATGGATGATGGTTCCATATATGTGCCTGATCTGGTGAATACAATCGAGGAGTTGGATGTCACCGAGGGCTACCAGATGTTTTGTCGGGAAGCATCAGAATGGACAATGCCTGGTCATCTGCTCAATCCTGAAAATGAGGAGTATTTTCTCTATGCCGGGAGATGGAATTGGCTTGGATTTCCCTTTGCGGTCGAATTGCCGATTGAAACGGCACTCGAACCGATCCGCGACCAGGTGGTGATCATCATGAACGATGAAGGCGATTTCTGGCTTCCTCCCGATTATAATACAATGGAAATGATGATCCCGGGCGAAGGATACTTTGCTTATGTTAATGAAGACGTACGCTTTTACTACAACATATATCTGGCGGTTTTAAAACATCAGACGGAATCGGTTCGTATTAGGAATGAAACAAACAGTGAGGTCAATCCTACTGGTTTGCCTTATCTGGTTCTTTGCTGCCTCTCTGAGGAACTAAGAAAAATGGAGCCCGCTGAGATCAGGATATATGATCGGGATCTATTGGTCGGGAAAGCTTTTGTTCCCCGAGATAGTGATGTGATCCCGGTCACAACCTGGCAGGGCGCTTTAAAGTATAATGTAGCGGGTTTTACCTTTGGAAATGAGATTCTTGTAAGGGTGAATTGTTCCGATGGAAGCGAAATTCCGTTATTTATCTCTGATCCCGCTTCTCTTCCTGGATTTGGGGAAGGTCCGTATGCATGTCTGACGTTGCAGGTTTCCGGATCACCAATACAGTTTGAGGTAGGAACCGCATTTCCGAATCCGTTCAACCCCACGTTGAAGGTACCGATTTTAGTCCCAGAGGCGGGCGAGGTGCAGTTTTGTTTATTTGACATTCTTGGTAGAGAAGTTTTTTCAACCTCACAGCGTTTCACCGCGGGAAATCAGGTTTTCACGCTTGAGCCAGGCATAGAAACTTTTCCATTATCCAATGGAATGTACTTTTTACAGATCCAATATCATTACAATGTTTACCGGCAGAAAGTCATCCTGATTAAGTAATCGATTCTTCTCTCGGGGTAGCCCCATAAGTCTCTGCCAAATGAGTGGATGCAGAGCGGAATTTGATTTTTTATCCCTGTTGCTCCAGGAGAAATTACTATTTTTCAATAAGTAACATAAAAAGGGAAAAAAACCGACTTGCATTTTCACTCTAAAATGATTATATTGTAGGTTAGGTTTCGGATGCCGATCATATCGCAAACAAACAATAATTCGACTTGCTGCACCGTATGGAAAGACAGCTTGGCAGGTTTCAGTATCATAAATTGTTTCTCGATCCGTTGATCTCTGGTGAATCATCCTGATTCGGACAGCAATCAGCGGTTTGCTTATTTAATCCAACAATTAAAAGATAATTTCAGATTTAAA
>CAZCRQ010000406.1:0-2216 GCA_964501095.1 uncultured bacterium
CAAAATAGCAATTATCAACTTCAGCAAAAGAATTATTAAAAACTTGAATATTATTATTATTGTATTCAAACTTTGAATTGATAATTTGGACGTTTCCTGCAGAATCAGCTTTCACGGCAACTTCTGCATTACGGAAAACAGAATAATAAATCTGTCCAATCTCTGCAACTTCCCCAAGAATCCGAATTCCTTGCCATCCTCCATAAATTCCATGTCTTTCATCTTCGCTAGTGAAGAGAATACTGTCTTCAGGAGAACCCAGAGCCTGAAAGGAACCATAAACCTGAAACCTTATACCAAGATCGATTTGTTCGTTATTTCTGAAATAGCAAATCACACCCGGTTCGACGACAAGTGTTTCCCTCTCAGGAACTATCACATCATCAACAACCAGGTAGGGTGAATCTTCACGGGTTAAAACGCCTGTGCGAATACCTGCCAGAGGGGTCAAAGACGTGACCTCCATTGTGACTGAACTGGTATCACGATTGCCTGAAGTATCAGAAATCACTACTTGAAAAGTGAATTCCCGGGGACGCGGCGGCAGAATCCCTTCTATCGACGCTTCGCCAGATACCCAATCCAACTCATCGTGGATACGAAACAGCCAATCCGGAAGGTTGAGGAATTGAAAGTGCAGCAATCCGTGATCGTCGATGGCTTCTGCGGTGTAACGAAAACGTGTGCCGACCTTGCCGACCACGTGCAGTGGAGAAATCAACGCCGGGGGATGATCGATATTCTGAGCGAAATAATATGCACCTATATCGATACGTGTATTGTCAGGATCTAAAGGACTATTTGGATCACCGGCATCTATACAGGGTGAGTTCGCCATCAAGTGGTAATTATAAGGATCGCCGCCGCGAAATTGCGGATTCTCAAAAATATTGCCTTCCTCGAGTTCAAAATCTACTGTAGGAGTATTTACATTATAAAAAAGGTTATAGCGGATATGGGGAGAAGGTATATCATGATCATGTCTCTCAATTCCAAAGCTTTCGACTCCATCACCAACGAATATATTATTTCTAATTGTCATATTTTGCATATTGCTACATAGATAGATAAAGTGATCCTGATATTCACCAAAGCATATTATAGTGTTTGAGTAAATATCTAAATTTTCCTGATTAAATAATATCATAAATTCGCCGATATCATATGAGTAAACTAAGTTATGATGAAATTGTAATGAACCAAAAGTGTTTCCTACTGTTTCTAACCCATTACCTCTATTGTTACTATTAATGATAATGTTATTCCTGATTTCAGCATCTGTATTGTAAAATGATAATGAGCTGACATAATTGTTTTCGAATAATAAAGTGCCATCGGAAAATCTGAAATCGTTAAACCTATAAGGAAATTCAACGCTGAAATCGTTATCATGCCAATGTCCATACCTGCCCCATTGTGAGCCTGCAACTAAGAGGTTGTCATAGACTTCAACATCATTGTGGGGGAGATCAATACAAATCAAATTAACTTGGTTGTCGTAAACTGACGATACACCGGACATGCCCACACTTAAACCACCGTAAACGCCTCCTCTGTTATGTCTAAAGGTAACCAAATTACAATAATCCGCTACTACTACGCCCGTAACATATACAGGTTCATCAACCCAAACACCCTGAAACAGGCAATGTTCGACAACAACTTCATCAATGCTGGAGCACCAGATTCCTCCTCCGGTTCTGCTCAAAAAACGACAGTGACGAGCAATGACAGAACCGCCGTGACTGTGGTTCATGATAAAACGATAAGCAGAATCGATGACACAGTATTCAAGATGGATATCGACATTATCAAAACGATTGAAATCTGTTTGAATATCATGTAAGCCAAGATCCAACGAAGTGAAGCAAATGGAGTCTTCCACGGTACCTATAGCTGTCAACGATCCTTTGACAAAGAAACGTCCCCGCTGTCCATTAACCAACGGTAAAAATCTAATTTCCACTCCAGGTTCGATGGTCAGAGTCTGGTTCTGCGGGACGGTGATGGTATCGGTCACAATGTACGGGCTGCCTCCGAGAGTCCAGGTGCCGAAAACATCGCCCGCGACCTCGGTCTGGGAAAAAAGATGAGCGGGAGGTTGCAGAATGACAAGCAAACAGAGTGCGGCAAACACTCTTCGCGGAGTGATTTTACGCGTCAAACAGAATACGTCAATAAGTCGCAAGCGAAGAATTTGGCGCCACAAGTGACTT
>CAZCRQ010000407.1:0-2193 GCA_964501095.1 uncultured bacterium
CAAGCACGGAGGATCGCAAGCACGGAGGCTTACGCTACCCCTCCAGGAGGGGTGGTATAGCTTTTTTGTCGGTTTCGGCGATCCCGACCTACACAGCTCTTCACCGCAAAGAAGTAAAGTAATCCGAATGCTCCGCTGTCTGGGATTTTACGGTTCGTTTTCGATTTCTCTGGACGACGGAGCGTCCAGGCTACCTGCTACTTGTGCTGTCTTACAGTAATATCCCTTTTATCTGACAATGTTTCTGGACTGCTTATCTGGTTTCTGATGATTTTCTGTAAGAAGGTTACGATTTTTTATAGTTTAAAGAAGGCTTCGATGCTTGTCAAGAGACTGAGAGTCATTATAATTTCCTGAATATCACCTTAGGAAAGTCCCTACCAACAGATTCTCTCGGGTGCAGTTTTCATTTATGCACTTGAATTTTAAATCGAACCGGTGTAGTTTCACAGTGGTTTTCAGACTAAAACAATCCATGTCCAGGAGCAGTTATTCATGAATGAGATTCTCAAAAAACGGGTGCTTAGCGAAGGAATCAAGGATATCATTGTCTCCTCTCCGATTATTGCCCGAAAACGTAAGGCGGGGCAATTCATCATCTTACGGGTGCATGAGAAAGGGGAACGGATTCCTCTGACTATTGTCGATTCCGATCCTGAAGCTGGAACCATCCGTCTGATCTTTCAGGAAGTAGGAAAAACGACCTATTTACTGGGTGAATTGGAAGAGGGCGACCGTATTCTGGACATCGCCGGACCGTTGGGCAAGCCGACTCAGGTAGAAAACATCGGCACGGTGGTTTGCATTGGCGGAGGTATCGGCGTGGCGCCGGTCTTCCCCATCGCGTCGGCAATGAAACAGGCGGGAAATACGGTACTCTCCATTATTGGCGCACGATCAAAAGATTTATTGATCCTCGAAGAGGAGATGGCGAAAACCTCTGACCGTCTTTTGGTAACCACCGATGATGGAACTTATGGCATCCATGGTTTTGTCACCGATGGTTTGAAAAAACTGGTCGACGAAGGCGTGAAGATCGATCTGTGCCTCGCCATTGGACCGGTGGTAATGATGCGTGCGGTCAGCAATGCGACACGCGACTATAAAATCCCGACCGTGGTCAGCCTCAACTCGATCATGGTCGATGGCACGGGGATGTGTGGCGGTTGCCGGGTGCTGATCAATGGCAAACCGAAGTTTGTCTGTGTCGATGGACCAGAATTCAATGGTCACACTGTCGATTTCAATGGACTAATCAAACGCCAGCGAGCCTATCTCCCCCAGGAAAAAGAATCGATGGACATCTATCATCAGTGCAAACTTGAAATGTTGGCGAAAACCGCAGAGGTGAAATAAATGGTTGAGAGCGAAACCACAACAACTACTCTAGAGACAAGCAAAGAGAAGGTACTAAAACCCAAGAAGCCGAAAATCCCGCGTCAACCGATGCCGGAGCAGGAGGCAAAAGGGCGCGCCCACAATTTCCAGGAAGTCCCATACGGCTACACTCCGGAAGTTGCAATGCTGGAAGCCAGTCGCTGCATTATGTGCAAGAAACCAAAGTGCGTTGAGGGCTGCCCGGTAGAGATCGATATTCCAGCGTTTCTGGCGGCGATCCGTGATGGCGAATACAACAAAGCGGCGAAAATTATCAAGGAAGATAACGCTCTCCCCGCGATCTGTGGACGTGTCTGCCCGCAGGAGGAGCAGTGCGAAATAAAGTGCGTAATCGGGATAAAAGGGGAACCGGTGGCGATCGGCAGGCTGGAACGTTTCGCCGCCGATTGGGAGCGCGATAATAACATGGTAACCATCCCGGACATCCCGCCGCCAACGGGAAGAAAAGTCGCGGTTGTCGGCAGCGGTCCAGCGGGCTTGACAGTCGCCGGTGAGTTGGCGCGCCTCGGACACAAGGTCACCATCTTCGAAGCGCTTCACAAACCTGGCGGTGTTCTGATGTATGGCATCCCGGAATTCCGTCTCCCTAAAGCCATTGTCGAAGCGGAAGTGGATTATGTACAGAAATTGGGCGTCGAAATCATCTATAACGCGGTGATCGGAAAATACCTTACTGTCGAAGAATTGATGAAAGAGGAAGGATTTCACAGCATTTTTATTGGCACCGGCGCCGGTCTCCCCTACTTCTTAAACATCCCCGGCGAAGAACTCTCCGGGGTCTACTCCGCCAATGAA
>CAZCRQ010000408.1:0-2173 GCA_964501095.1 uncultured bacterium
GATTGGTAGGGCTAAGTACATCATCCCTTGCTTAAGGGTTGGGCTGGATCTGACCGCAACCCCTTTAGAGCCCGAAAGAGCTGTACGCACTTCTGGGCGCTGTCCATGGTTTTCCATCTGGCTGGCGATGTGCCGGCTGTCAGCCAGAACCCACCCATCTTCGGCGATAAAGGTGAAACGGATCTGGCTCAAAGAATCAAGTTTACGGGCAAGGGAGTCGAGATTGCTTACATTACCGTTCTGAGAAAATGTCATCGAGGCAGCCAACTCTGCCCATTCAGTAAGGGAAGACTCGGTTAGGCGAAAATAAAAGGTGCGCGCCGAACGCTCAGAGTACAATACCAATACAAATGTCGAAAGTAGGGTGAGCGTGATAATCGGAACAAATATAAGCGTGAAGAGTCGGGGCTTTGCCATCTGTTAATCCTTCCTCACAATCATCGGAGTTGCGAATTATTCATCACCGCATTAGATTTCAAGTTTAAAATTAAACCTTCAGGAGAATACGATGAAGCAGAAGTGGTTAGCAATTCTGTTTGTTCTGGGTTGATCAATCTTCATTTATCGGTGAGACAACTCGTTGGAGGCGGGAATAAGCAGTTTTGAGAAGCCTTTTATTTCAATAACACACGCCACGCTATGTGGAGTCGGTCGACGGCGAAAATATCGAGAATTGCCACCGCGAGATGGATATAGCGCATCCGGTGCTGATGGGGGAGTCCGTGAATTGGGGTATAAGTCACTTGCACGGGTTGATCGAACCGTAACACCCATTTTTTCCATTTCCCTCCTTCAAGAATAATTTCTTTTACTTTTAATTCATCGAAGGGGAGCGAACCATCATGGTTGCGTTTCCCGATCTTCAGTTGTCCATACCGTCCGCCTAACCAGACAACTGGGAGACGATGAACGGCGCTTCCGGGCAGGTTCGTCTGAATCACCAGAGCGCCTTCCTGAAGTGAAATCTCGCGTCGGAAGAGTAGTCCCTCTGGGTGTTTTGAGATATGGGGTGCAGGTGTGGGAGGAATCAGAGGCGTGCCTTTGTTCCAATGACCGGTTTTCCGTTTAAACCATTTCAACTGAGGAATGATGGCGTGCGGCACCGCGAAAGAAACCATCTGCAATTTCCCCTCGATGGTGTATGGATCGGTGGCGATAATAATGTAGGAGCCTCCAAAGGCAGGATGCAAAATTTTATCACGTTGGAAAATCCAGGGACCCTCTCCTAGTTCTTCCGGCGCACCGAACACACGTGTCGATTGAGTTGGCAGATGATGCATCCATCCGATGGTTCCCCCGCGTCCAAGACGAATTACCCAATCACCCAGTACAATACGACCCGAGCCATCATCAAGAATTTCCTGCAGTTGCGATTCATCTGTTTTTTTAACTATGACTGGCTGCGATTTCGCTTTTGCTGCTTCCCCAAATCCCAGCAAATAAGGGACAGGAGTGAGAATCGCAACCTCGGGATTGACCAGGGAGTCATATAGTCCGGATTCCCAGGCATCGGATAATGTTTTGGCGATCTCTGCGGCTTCCGGGATTTGCGGAGCGAGAAGTTGAAATCCGGTCATTATCGGCAGGGATGCTAGGTTGGATTCCGCTCCCCCGCCATAGAAACCGGTCGGAGTCAGAGATAAGTGGCAATGATGAATTATTTTCCCCCAGAGATTAAACTCTTCCTCATCTGGCAGAGGGATGGCTAAAGCAAGATAAGCCAAAGCCAGCGCCAGCGATCCCGAATCAGGCATCTTTTTAATGCCCCCCAAATAGGATTGCAGGGATTGTGAGATGCGGGAGCGCAGGTTTTCGGCAAATCTGGCAATTTCAAGGTTTCCTGTCCATTCGGCGACACTGGAGAGGGCGGCATAGCCTAGTGGAAGCAAATGGAAACTTTCCTGGCGCGATTTTTTCATCAGGAATCTTGCACTGCGTAACAGAGCTTTTTCCGCCCGAGATCGCGTGAGGGAAGTCACCAGGTCTTTCAGCAGCAGCAGGGTGCGGGCGATGGCAAACATACCATAAGCGGTCGCCCGCGGATCGGGGCTGCCTTTTGCCACATTGACCACGCCCCCGCAGCGATGTTGATGATCAAGCCAACCCTCAATCGCTGAAATTGCCCCTGTTTCCAAGTCTCGGTCCTTGACCTCCGGATGCAGGGCGACACGCA
>CAZCRQ010000409.1:0-2166 GCA_964501095.1 uncultured bacterium
GGATTATGAAATGTCAATGCAGCCACTTGACTAAATTAGGCAACTTGAACCTATAAGCAAATTTGCGATTTTAATAAAGCGGCTTCTCCTTCACTGAAATAACTAATTTGACTCCGCGGTCATTTTTTTTGTATTTAGTCAAGTATGAAAGTACCATCCGAAAAACATGCGATACCCCAAATGACTGAACAGCTCGCCGAACTGGTCAATGGTGATCATTATGACATCCGTTTAAAAGCGAAAAACTACGCCACTTTCGCTGATGGGGTGTTGCACGCTGGTCCCTACACCTTCATTGTAGAGTGGAAAGGCTCTGGATCTATAGAGACGGTCACCAGGGCAATTCAGCAGGTCCTCAACCATTCCAGAGACTTCAAAGGAGTTGCTATTCCATTGGTGGCAGTTCCTTATGAGTCTCTCACTCAACGCGAGATTGCTCACGCTACCGGTATAGATGACGGACAGACGACTGACAAACCAATCACTGCATCTAATTACAAGAGCAAACATGTCAAGTTGGTTCGTGCGATCTGTCTTTATATCGCCACCAAACTTGGCGACATCATGGATAAGCTGGTTGTGATCGTCGGACTGTTCCATCGTTGTTGATCAAGCATGATAATTTGCCTGCTGGAACCGATGCCCAGGTAGGCACCATGGACCTGGACATTGGACTCAATCTCGCACTACTCGACAAGTGCTGCTAACGCACCCTGACTGAGTGTTTGCGTCACGCCGGCTTTGAACAAGACGTCAACGAAGAAGGAAATCCGACCCAGCAACGCTGGAAAATTGAGAGGCAGGATAAGGTCACCGTAGATTTTTTGATTGCGCCAAGCCTTCCTGACGACCAAGGTGGCTGCTTGCGGAATATCGAAGGAGACTTTGCCGCGGTCATCGCACCTGGACTACATCGCGCTTTCCAGGATCGGGAACGAGTATCGCTTAGGGGTAAAACTATTGTCGGTGAACAGGCGACGCGGGATGTCTGGGTGTGTAGCCCAGGCGCCTACGTCGCTCTAAAATCTCTCGCATTGCGCTGGTGTGGAGAGAATAAAGACGCCTACGATCTGTATTATCTCGCGCGCAACTTTGGCACAGACATCGCCGATGTTGCTTCCCGACTCAAGCTGTTACTTGGCTATCCATGGACAAAGCGGGCAATCGATAGCTTAAAGCAGGATTTCCGGGAACATGATGGTGTTGGTCCACGTCGAGTTGCCGAGTTCATCACGGGGTCGAGAGATGATGAGATTCAGGCGGATGTGGTGGGATTTATCACGAAATTGCTTCAGATTTGCAATGTACAGTACTGATTGTGCATTATTCCGTCAATACTGACTTCCATGGAAAAGCCGGACCGGGATCGATTTTTCTCCCCGGCGAAATATCCTTGTGCCCGACAATTTCTTCAATGGGCAGCCGTTTCTTGATTTCCCCAAACAGCAATTTGAGGGAGGCAACCTGGGTGTCCGGATAGGATTCCCACCAAGCATTCTCCAGAAAGACAGGCTTTGTTCCGGAATACGGTTCTGTAAAGTCTTTCAGCCAGGTGTAAAATATGTTGTTTCTTTGAACCAAGTTACCCCAATTCACCAGTTCTATGCCGATGGAAAATTCGTTTACATTTTGTCTTCCTTTCCACTCGGATTTTCCCGCATGCCAGGCTTTCTTATTTTCCGGAACCATACGTGTAACTGCGCCATCACGATCGATCAGATAATGCGCCGATGCTTTCGCCTGCGAATTTTGAAACCAGCGGATCGCGGCTTCTGCGGAACCAGTGGCGGTGTAATGCAATACGATCAAGGTAATCGGCATTCCTGCCGGTCGATTCCCATAATTATTAGAATGCGCTGGAATATCACGGATGTTTAAAAACTTATTCTGTTGTTCTTTCAGCATTTGAATATCTCCAATCAAGCTGCTTTTGACAGCCTCAGACTGTCCGCCGTATCGAGCGCCGCTTGAATTCGATGCTGCTGCATGGGCAGTGGTTCGACGCTAGTAAAAATTGCATCCAGTCGATTCTCCAACCGACGCATTACCTTACTGGTTCGTTCATTTACCGATACAGTCACTCCTGACATCAATAATACCTTTAAGCCATACACCACGGCATTTTTGGAAAGTGGATCGATCCCTGTCAGATTGAGTCAGATGATT
>CAZCRQ010000410.1:0-2164 GCA_964501095.1 uncultured bacterium
GTTCCAAAAGTTCTCTAGCTGCTTTTTCAATTCTCAGTTTCTGCATATATTCTAATACTCCTGTCCCTGTAATTTCTTTGAATAATGAGCAAAAATTACTCCTGCTCATAAAAAAATGACGGGACACTTCATCGATATTTATTTTTTTATCACAATGCAGTTTCATATAATTGATACTTTCATTTACTGCTTCCAAGCAATTCTGATGTCCTGAATAATGATGGTGGATTTGTTTTCGGATTCCTCTGTAAAGCTTGATTAAAATCTTGGATAATAAAATTTTCATCATATCGCGATATCCTTCCTGTTCCGCGGTATATTCTATAAACCTGTATTCGGCAAGTGACATGACGATTTACGCGTAAACGCTTCACTATCAAGCACCTTGACAACCAAAAAGCTACAAAGATTTTTGCAAATATAGTTGGGAATTGCCCCTTCCTGTGGTATAATTGGTTTGAAAGAACAAATAAGCCAAGGAAAGGAGCAATTCCCTGCTATGAATATATCACATTGGGCTCAAATTGGAAAGACCTCTCCAAAAATTTTGCAGGCCACGTTCGATAACAGTACCGTCTCCGACCATGCTGCCTTTGCCTATTTCGAGCACTTCAAACAGATCATCGGTTTTCCGGATATCCTAGACCAGCGGCTTCCCTGCCTGAAAGGCAGTAATTCCACCTTCCCAACCGCAGAGGTTGTCGATTTCATGATCGATGCCTTGATTCTGGGCCATACCCGGTTCTCCCACATGGAAGCACTTCGGAAGGATGAAGCCTATACCCACTTTAAAGAACGGGCCATGCCCAGTGAGAAAGTGTGCCGGGATTTGATAGAACGATGGGCGGAAGAGATGCCGGAAGATGCGGCGGAATCTCTCCGGATGAGCAACCGGGACATTCTGCATCAAATGGCCCGCTTGGGCACTTCCCGGAATGTCCGCCTGGATATTGACGATACCGTCTGTACCGTTTATGGCGAGCAGGAAGGCGCGGAAGTCGGTTACAATCCACGGTACAAAGGCAGGGCTTCGTTCAAGGAGAAACTGGCCGTGATCAGCGGGACCCGGGAACTGGTGGACCTGACGCTGGAGGGAGGCAAAAACACCATCCAGAGTGAACTGATGGTGTTTATCCAATCCTGCCGCACCTTGCTGCCGAAATCCTGGCACTTGACGACGATCCGTATGGACAGCGGCGCCTATTCCGATCCGGTCCTGACCTTTCTGGAAGACGAGAAGCTCAAGTATGTGATCAAGTGCAAGAAATATGATCATATCCGGTGGATCATCGATACAGTGATCCGGCAAGAACATCTATCTCCCTGGCGAGAGATTGACAAAACCTTCAGTGTCAACGAGATCTACACCCCTTTGCCGTACTTCACCACCAACCGCCGTTTCATCGTTGTCCGTAAGCATGTTCCTGTAACCTCTCAGTTGACGCTGGAAGGACCGCTTTTTCAGTATGAGTATTACGTTATTGTGACCAACATCGAAGACCTGTCCACGGAAGCACTCTTCCACGACTACAACCAACGCTGCAGTATTGAACCCAAGATAGACGAACTCAAGGAAGGATTTGCCTTTGACCACAACAGCCGCCGCAACCAAACCTGCAATGAACTGTTCCTGCTGATCAAGATGATTGCTTACAACCTTCATAATTGGTTCCGGCTGGACATCCTGCCGGAGACCTTGAAAGACTGTGAAATCAGCACAATCCGGCGAAAATTTTACCGGATACCGGGGAACCTGGTGGGGCTTCACCCCCGGTATAGGCATCTCCGCCTCCCCAATATCCCCGGATTGAAAAAGACCATTCAGCACATTCTTTGGACGCTGCGAAACCTGATATTCCGACGACGAAATCTCATCCACTGCTGAGATTCAGCCATTGAATCTGAAATGGGCGGCTGTCGAAACAGACAGTTTAAATCCGTTCGCGCCTTCTCCGGCGAATGTCGTCAAACGACCCGTTTGCTTTTTCTGAAGATCTGCTATGTGGTTGTCAAGGTCCGTCATCCAGTCAAATTAGAGCTCCAATTTGGATATACATGGTAATTGTAGCTCGCATTTGGTGCTTCATTGGCACTACTTGCCGAATGCAAGTTTAACGACGTCGCTCTTGGTATTGGCGCCAAAGGCCCGATTTTCTCCAAAGAC
>CAZCRQ010000411.1:0-2153 GCA_964501095.1 uncultured bacterium
GACGCCTACGCTACGAATTGATCAAATCTATTCTCCGCCTCGTATCTCAGGCAACCTAATGGATAAAATCGAGCTAAAAATGCAAGAAAAAAAGCTACCCGTAAAACAACGGACAGCCTTTTTTTACTTCAATGCAAGAAAAAAGGCTGCCCGTAAAACAACGGACAGCCATTTTTTACTTCAATGATTCATCGGCAAGTGAAATCGACCTAGGGTTCTGGCGTTTCAGTCTTTATCCGCCTGCGCCGCTGCTTGTGCGGTAATCTCCTTCAACCGTCTCTTATACTGCCGTCCGGTTTCAATGCCGTAGCGATGCAGCTTGTTAATCAACGCCTGGCGACTGAGACCTAATTTGTCCGCAGTGATCGACTGGTTGTGCTTGTACTGCTCAAGCGCTTCCATAATCAAACGTTTCTCGATCCCGGCAATGCGCTGCTTCAAAGTGCCTTCGCGTGGAAGCGAGATTTCCGGTTCCCGTTGGCTGATAAGATGCTTGCTAAGAGCGCCGACAGTCAAAGTTCCGCCGCGATCCGGAGTGCGCAGCACGGCTTTACGGATTTCTTGCTCCAGCTCAGCAAGGTTGCCAGGCCATTCCCAGGTGCCGAGATAGTCGTAAACCTCGGAACTCACACCGGAAATTTCCTTGCCAAAAGATGCCGCTGAGAGTTCGATGAAATGGGCGACCAGCAAGGGTAAATCATCAATACGATCGCGCAAGGGTGGAATCAAGATCGGGAAGATATTCAAATGCAGGTAGAAATCCTGACGGATTCTCTTAGCGTCAAACTCTTCCTTGAGATTCGCAGTCGTGCTGACAATAAGTCTGATGTCCACCGGATACTCAGTTTCACCATCAACCGGAATTGCCTCATTCTTCTCCAACGCCTGCATCAGTAGAGATTGAGCCATGAGGGGAAGTTTTTCGACATCCTCGATGAACAGTGTGCCGCCCTTGGCTTCACGCAAAGCGCCCTTCTTCGTCTTCGACACCGCGGCACGCGCTGAGGTCTGACCAAACAACAACGGCATGATCATCTGCTCAGGGATTTCATTGAGCGCAAAGCGAATAAATGGCTTTTTCTTACGCGCGCTGTTGTTGTGCAGAATGTTGGCGATCAGTTTCTTGCCTGTACCTTTTTCACCGATCAAGACTACCGGATAGTCCGTGGGCACAACTAAATCCAGCGCTCTCTTGATTCTCTGGATCGCTTCGCTGTTTCCCACGAGATTCTCATAAGTAACCTCACCAGTAACACTTTTCTGCAACGCCTGGTTTTGCAGACGCAAACGACGGATGGTGCGATCGAGGTCGATAACCTCACCCAGGGTTTTTCCATACGCCACCAACTTCGCCGCATCCAAGTCTTTTAAATCCATTTGTCCTGCAACTTTTGAGCCCAAGTAGATTACACCCATCGCCTCTCCTTCGGCTGAAGGCAAGGGGAAGATTAAAACCTGGGCTGACATATCACGGCGGATACTCTTCTTAGCATCCAGCTTCTTCAAATCCTTTGCCACCGGGGCGATGACTACCGATTCCTCATCATCGGGGTGGTCCATACCAAACTGCGCAAATTGGCGCATATCCTGACTTAGCATCTCCTCAATCTCACCAAATGCGGCAATTTCACGGAGATTGCCTGTCGTTTCTTCCGGCTCCAACAGCATACCATGATCGCCGCCAAAGCGATCTTTTGCCAGCCCCAGAATCACATTCGCCAGTCCTTTTTCCTCACCAATTGCTGAAAGAGCTTCACTGAATCCGACGAACAACTGGCTCGGATCCATCTCTTTACCTTTCTTAGCTGCCATCCTTTTTCCTTTCGACCTTTAGTTTACCTGATTTTTCCCCAGTTGGAATAATGTTATTTTTACGCTACGGGTTTTATTGTAATGTACTTCATTACGAAAATCAAGTACCTTGTCTCTCCAATGTGCTCCTCTTGCTCTCCTTTTGAGCTAAGTTATCTAACCCTCCGAAATCGAGTTTAAATTTATCTCACAGAATTTGTCCTATTTTTGTTGATAAGCAAATATATAATTTATATTATATTGTTTTAATAGAAAATTTTTTAAACGATTCACTTATTCGCCTTTCTACCCCATTTATCCTCGCCTCATCAACTCCTCTTCTTAACTTTAAATTCCTTATC
>CAZCRQ010000412.1:0-2148 GCA_964501095.1 uncultured bacterium
AATATAGAGGTTCCTTTATTGGCTATTTTCCTTCGCAAGATCCGGAGTATCTGGCGGTAATTGTTATTGAAGATCCCAAAACCGACTATTATGGCGGATCTATTGCCGCCCCTGCCTGGCGTGCCATCATGGAAAGAATTATGGCAAACTCTTCCATCTTCGATACTGATTTCTCATCCCGGTACGATCCCGCCCGATATGCTAATCAATATCCACCTGATGAGGGTGCTGTTATCCCTAATTTCATCAATCTGAGTATAGATGAAGCAAAATATCTCGCCTGTTGTTCCAATCTTAAATTTGTCTTTGAAGGAAACGGCAGAATTGTTATAAATCAGGATTTTCAACCGGGCGTTACCGTAAAACACGATGAGGAGATTCTTCTCTCCTTGGGTCTCGAACAGCCTCTCGATGGTAGTTTGAAAGTGCCGGACGTTCGAGGTCTGAGTATACGGGAAGCGGTACGGAAACTTTCCCAGTCGGGAATCAAAGCGCGAATCAAGGGTGCAGGTTACATTGTCGAACAATATCCTTTACCTGGGCAACAAGTAATAGTCGGAAAACTATGTCATTTAATCGCGAAAAATAATAGTCACCGGAGTTCTACATGAGACTGTCAGCTCTCGTCTCCAGCATCCCGGGTGCGGTGATTCGCGGTAATGCGGATGTTGAAGTTGGTTTGCCGCGCTATAACAGCGGACAAGTGGGTCCGGGGGATCTCTTCTGTGCGATCAAGGGGAAGGTCGTGGATGGGAACCGCTTTGTCCCTCAGGCGAAAGAGCTGGGCGCTGCCGCGATTCTCACCGCTGATTCTGGATTACAAACAGACCTCCCGCTGATTATTGTCCCTGATGACCGGATTGGCATGGCGCAAGCATCTAATATATTATACAATAATCCAACTAATAAGGTGATACTCATCGGAGTTACTGGAACTAATGGTAAAACTTCATCTACTATCATTCTGGAAAATATCCTAAAATATGCCGGTTTACAGGTTGGCAGGATTGGAACTCTTGGCTGGGCGATGGGAGATCGAAAGGGAGAACTTCCCCGCACCACCCCGGAAGCACCCGATCTCCTGGAAGTAATTACGAAAATGGTGAATAATGGTGTCACCCATGTCGTGATGGAGGTGACTTCGATTGCGCTATCAATGAAACGTGTTTTCGGTTTTAATTATAAAGGTGGTATTTTTTATAATTTAACTCAGGATCATCTCGATTTCCATCATTCAATGGAAGAATATTTTCTGTCAAAAAAAGATTTCTTCTTAATGCTGAATCAAGACAGTTTTGCCATTGCCAATCTTGACGACCCTCAGGGACTGCGTATGCTTGAGGGAGTGACGGCTAAGAAAATTGGATTTCGTCTGAACCGTCCCGCTGATGTCTGGGCGGAAATCCAATCTGAAAGTGCAATTGGTTCAAATTTGCGGATTCATCGGCAAAAAACTGTCTTTGATGTTTTTCTTCCCCTCTTGGGGAGATTCAATATAGAGAATGCGACCGGCTGCCTCGCTGCGGCGCTCGAACTGGATATTGATTCAACGACCATCACTCGTGCTCTTGCCGAACTAACGGTTATACCCGGCCGAATGGAACGTGTGATTATCGAGAAAGATTTACTCGTCATTGTCGATTATGCCCACACACCGGACGCCATAGAGAAGGTGTTGACCGCGCTGCGTCCAGTGACCAGGGGTAAATTGTGGATTGTTTTTGGCGCCGGCGGTGAACGAGATCGCGGTAAGCGTCCCAAAATGGGGGAAGCAGCGGCACGTTGGGCGGATCGCATCATTCTCACCAGCGACAATCCGCGCGGCGAAAATCCCGAGACGATCATCGCGGAAATACTTGCTGGAATTATTGATGTTCCGGTAATTCGAGAAACCGATCGTAGGATGGCAATAAGAATTGCGCTTGAGGAGGCGAAAGCGGGAGATACGTTGTTGATTGCTGGAAAAGGGGGAGAGACATATCAGGAGATACAGGGACAGCGTTTTCATTTTGATGATCGTGAAGAAGTTTTAAAAATTAGAACCACGAATGAACACGAATAAACACTAATATATATGAATATATTATTTGATAAAATTATATAATTAAATTTAGATTTATAGTCAATCGAGAAAATAATGCGTCATTG
>CAZCRQ010000413.1:0-2138 GCA_964501095.1 uncultured bacterium
GGTCTCTCGAGACTCTCGAGACGCTTGCCTCTTGGATTTTTTCTTATTATACTAAGGTATGATGTGCGTTTTCTATGTAGCTCCTTGGTTTTGAGTCGGTCTTTGTGGATATTCGCATTCTTCTGAATGCTTAGCAATAACGAAAACGATAAAACAAACATTAAGGTAAGGAGTAACTCAGATGAAAACCCAAATTCTCAAACCGCGCGGGCATACCTGCCCCCCCCCCTCTCAGTGGCTGCTGATTTTAGCTTTGGCGCTGTTCATCGCTTTTGGTTTCGACACCATTCAAGCTAACCAGTTGAATGTGGAGTTGATACACCAACTTGGATTGTTGTTAGGTGGAGTTGAATTCAATGTCGATGTTGATGTAAATGATCAATACGCTTATGTAGCTTGTACATCTGTAGTTCACGGCTTGTACATCTTGGATATCAGCGATCGTGATAATCCTCCTACTATAGTATCAATTATTGATAATTACGAGGGAGGAGGCTTCACTGATGTTATGTGGGTTTCGGGTGACTATCTTTTAGCTACAGTCGTAGGAGGCACAGAAAACAGTTCAGGTCTGGTCTCTTATGACATCAGCGATCCATTCCACCCGGAAGTACTAGATTATGAATTTACAGAAGGTGTTCCGTGGAGAATTGCGCGTCATTTGATGTCTACTTTTTATGTGATGAATGCTACTGAAATCGGTGGGGACGAAACAGATGTGGCAATTGTTTCTTTTCTACCCAATCCTGTGGATCTTCATATTACCGGTTATTGGCGTAATGGAGACGATAATTATGTAGCAGATATCTATAGCGATTTCATTGCTACTGGTAATAACATTTTCATTGTTGGAAGCCAAGGAATGCATGTATTAGATATCTCGGTGAATCCGGCAGAACCAGAAAAAACTAATCCAAATCACCAATATCTCTGTGGCGAGTGGCCGGATAGATTCTTTTCGGTTGCCATTAATACGGATAATCTCAACACATTGTATATTGGGAGTAATATTGAACTAATACTCTTGGATGTTACAAATTTCGCTGACATTACATTAAAATCAGATATTTGGTCAGTGTCGTCACATTACGGCGGTGGCGGATCAGCTGCATATAAGATGTTCTATGCCTTCGGGCATGTATTCATCGCTAATTCCCAACAAGGTTTTATTGTCATAAATGTTATCGACATTGAATATCCTTTTGAAGCTGGCTATTGGTATAATGGCACCAGCATCTTTTGGGGATTGGCGAAAGAGAGAACTATTGGACATAATGATTTTTTCGTTGTGGGAGACAATACCAACTTCAATCGGTTCAGGTTTGATTGGAATCCTCCGGAGGAAACAGAGCCTTTTTTCAATTACTTTGATCCAGGAATATTTCAGTGGGTTTCTTCATTTCGCGTACTTCGCGTCGATGACATCAGATCGGTCTTTAATAATGTACCGGGGCTGGATATTGTTTACAACGATGACGGCGGATTTTGGATCCCCGCTCTTGATTTACTCTTCGGCGAAAATACATTCTTTAACACAGAAGCATATAAAGTGTTAGCTGGTGAAATTGGAGGAGTGCCGTCTCATTGGATCACTACCGGTCCGATCATGGATCCGGAAACGGAGTTTCATGTTGTGGCAAACAGATATAATCTGATGGGGTATCCATTCGATCATGAAGTGCCAATCGAAATCGCCCTGGGGGAATACGATGATTTCATTGAAGTAGTTTATACTGATTCTGGTGGAGTGTATATACCTAACTTTGATCCTCCTATAAACACGATTGGCAATATGATTCCGGGGGAAGGATATGAGATATTCCTCATCAGTGATGAAGATTTGGAAATTGTATACACTGACGGCGCTGGTCGTACGATTTCATCAGATGGCGCTATTGAAATTGCTACTGCTGATGATGCACCGTCACCAACGGGGATCCCCTTTGCTGTTTTTGTCTACATGACAGACGAACTCTGGGCGATGGATCCAGCAACGGTCGAAGTGTTCGATAGCGATCTCCTGGTGGGGAAATCTTATGTCCTTGATGACCAGAAATTAACTATTGTTATCACTTGGGGAGGGGATGAGCGATTCGAATTGCAGGGTTTCCAGGAAGGCAATCCTATTCTGATTAGGG
>CAZCRQ010000414.1:0-2137 GCA_964501095.1 uncultured bacterium
GAGGCTTACGCTACCCCGCATCCTTCTCGCAAGCACGGAGGCTTACGCTACCCCTCATCCTTCTCGCAAGCTAAATTCGTTATCATCATCGATTATTTTACAGCCTTCAGTCCAATCTGCATAGACTTGCCAATGTTTGATTCTACCATGTTCCACTATTGCTTTCCATGCGGCTGGCATTTTTATTATGTTTTCCATTACAAGACCACGATTGCCATTATAAGTTCCAAAAGCTGATCCAAAGATCGCTACCAGACTTCCATTGTGGAGAATACTTTCAATGTCGATCCTGTAATCGGGAAACATACGAAAGTAACTTTTCCATCCATCAATCATCTTATCGCGACCTGACACAACATTACCACCGGTGTCAATAAAGGTGTGATCCTCTGTCATCAAGCCGGAGAGTTGTGAAATGTTCCCCTGATTGATAGCAACTATGAAAGCCTTGACAACTTCTAGTTCATTTGGTTCCATACTTTTTCTACGAGTATAGTTCATACGTTCCTTTGCCTGGGAAAAAATTAGAGATTTTTGTTAAATCTAGTACAACAAAGCTTCCTAACGCTATATCAACTTATGTTATTATTGTTGCCACGGCACTAGCTAATTCGGTTTCACACTATTCAAGCAAGTAGGAAGTGAGAGTGCTGGGACTCGAACCCAGGACCTTAGGCTTAAAAGGCCTCTGCTCTGCCGCCTGAGCTACACTCTCAAATACTAAACTCTTAAAATACAATATAATATATAAACCAAAGTCTAAGATGATGGCTTATAGCTTTCTAATTACCGACGCAACCTGAGCCGTATGATCGCACCTCTGTCAGCGCCGACACTGACCGAATCGATGCTTACGCCCGTGTGATCGGCAATAAAATCCAAGTATTCCCTGCATTTGGGAGGTAGCTGACGATAATCACGAATGCCGGAAATATCTTCCTTCCAACCTGAAAGAGCTTCATACACAGGCTTCACCTCATCAAGAATCCACGGTTCAGGTGGAAAATGCTGCAACTGCCGATCCCGATGTTGATAAGCAGTACAGACGTTAATCTGGTCGAGTCGGCTCAACACATCGAGCTTTGTTATCACCCAGGAGTCAACGCTGTTGATGCGTGCCGCAAAACGAGCGACGACTAGGTCGAGCCAACCGCAACGACGGGATCTTCCAGTAGTTGCGCCATATTCACTGCCCCAATCACGGAAATAAGATTGCAATTCGGCGGTGATCTCAGTGGGAAAGGGACCATTCCCGACACGTGTCGTATATGCTTTCAAAACACCCAGCACCTGATCGATCTGACGTGGACCGATCCCGACTCCGGTCGCCGCCATCCCCGCGGTCGGATTGGAGCTGGTGACAAACGGATAAGTGCCATGATCGACATCGAGCAATGCTCCCTGCGCCCCTTCGAGAATGATGCGCTTTCCCGCTCGAATCGCTTCAGACAATGTAAGTGAAACATCATGGACATAAGGTCGTAGCTGTTTACGGAATACTCGATACTCTTCGACAATTCTCCCCGCATTGAGTGGCGCTTTTTTATATAATGAACTAAGGATGCGATTTTTATTGTCTATATTTTCGCAAATCACATTTTCCCAACCATCATCCCTAAACAGGTCAACGATACGAATGCCGCAGCGATTATACTTGTCGGTATATGCCGGACCGATCCCGCGTCCGGTAGTCCCGATTTTGCGCTGCCCAGCGGTGTTTTCGTACGCTTCATCCAGAACACGATGATACGGCATGATCAGGTGTGCATGGTGACTGATCTGTAATCGTTCCCCAATTTCAACTCCATGCGCAGTCAATTCACCGATCTCCCTAAGCAGCACTTGGGGATCGATAACACAACCATTGCCAAGACAGCACAATACTTCCGGATGGAGAATGCCCGCCGGAATCTGGTGGAGAATCGTCTGCTCGCCATTGACGACCACAGTGTGCCCGGCGTTGGGACCACCTTGGTAACGAGCCACAATATCCGCATCCAGACTTAAGAAATCTACAACCTTCCCCTTGCCTTCATCCCCCCATTGGCAACCGACTACGGCGGTTACAGACATTATTTGCTCCTAGAAATATATTGACAGGATAGATAAAATAATGTCACAATTAAGCAACTTATTG
>CAZCRQ010000415.1:0-2129 GCA_964501095.1 uncultured bacterium
CTTCGGGAATCTATCTTCTGCGAGTAATTTCCTCCACCGGCTGGACGGATGTACAAAAGGTTGTGTTGCTTCGTTAGTTTCATTGTCGAATTTGACAATCCCGCATCAGTTTGCCTTTAAAGCAATCTTTGCGGTGCTATAAGCCAAACCAAGGAACATAATCAGGGCAAGGAAATCCCCCCATTCCCCCATCCATTCCTCAAGTGGAGCGGTTTGAATCCCGATTGTAATCAGGACAGCAATCAGAATCCCCGTCAACGCTTCCCCGGCGATCAGACCGCTGGCATATAGAGTTCCGGTTTCCGCTTTCTTCGCTAAAAGCGGATCGCCAGCCAATTGAGTGTGAAGAATCCCGCGTATCATTCCCCCGACCATGATGGCGACCGAGAGTCCCATCGGAAGATATAATCCCACCGCAAATGCCAGAGAAGGTAAAGCGAAGAGTTCCACAATCAGGGAGAATACCATCCCCAGGATAATCAATCCCCAGGGTAAATCCGCTTGCATAACACCCTGGATCACCGCCGCCATTAGATTCGCTTGAGGGGCAAGGAGAGGATCGGGATGCTCAGGGGTTTTCACAAAACCATAAGCATTCGCCAGGAGATAAACAGTCCACCCGATCACCAGCGCTGAGGTGAAAACGCCAAGGAATTCCCCGATCTGTTGCAGACGCGGCGTCGCTTTTACAATGTAACCGGTTTTAAGATCCTGCGAGGTATCCCCGGCAACGCAGATTGCGACACAGACAATTCCTCCCACTGTTAGTACGGCTACCATGTCACCTGGGCTTGTTGATCCGACAGCCACGAAGAGCAAAGAAGCGCCTAGCAGGGTGGCGATGGTCATTCCTGAAGCTGGATTGGAGGAACTTCCGATCAATCCGACAATCCGACTGGAGACGGTGACAAAGAAAAAGCTGAAAATGACCACCAGCACCGCTCCCAACAAACTTGCTGGAGTAAGAAACCAGACAAGGAATCCTAATACCACCGATCCCACCAGAATGAACGGCATGGAAATATCCTGTTCGGTTCTATTAGGTATAATAATTTCCGCCGGTGGCGGGTGATGTTTTCTTTCTATCGAGTTTAAATACTCCCGTACTCCGCCGGCGATCGAAGAGACAATCGCGGGCAGAGATTTCAGCAGACTGGCGATTCCTCCAAACGCCACCGCTCCGACACCAACGTACTTTACATAGTCATTACGTACAGTTTCGGCGTCCATACCCACGAGATAATCATGTATCAGCGTGGGAAATAATCCATTATCTCCGAAAAATGTGAACAAGGGAACGAGTAGCAATTCGCCAAGCGCACCGCCAAGCAGCATGATGGCGGAAATTCTTGGACCGATGATATAACCGACTCCCAACAACGCCGGTACAGCATCGACGGACAAAACCAGATTCCGTGGCTTCGGCAACTGCAAACTGGGACTCTCTTTCCATAAACCAAGTCCACTCATCAGTGTTTTGAAAGCTGCACCGACTCCAACTCCAAGAAAAACAATCCCAGCCCTCTGTCCTCCCGTTTCCCCCGCTCTCAATACTTCCGCACAGGCTTTGCCCTCTGGATATGGAAGAGTCCGGTCTTCTTTAACTATCAAATAACGACGAAGCGGGATCATGAACATCACACCCAGGAATCCGCCCAAAAGCGAGATTATCGCGATTCGTGTCAAGGAAGGTGGTGCGATGATGCCGCTAAATTTTGGATCGACTGCCCAAATAAACAGCGCCGGCAGGGTAAAGATGACGCCCGCCGCTAACGATTCCCCCGCTGAACCTATGGTCTGAACTATATTGTTCTCCAAAATCGTACCGCGACGCATCAAGCTCCGCATGATCCCCATTGATATCACCGCCACCGGAATCGAGGCGGAAACCGTCATCCCGACATATAATCCCAGGTATGCATTCGCTGCACCGAAGATGATCCCCAAGATGACACCGAGGAGTACCGCGCGCAACGTGAATTCACGATACTCAGTTTTGGTAGCATTTGAGGCTGCTTGTAGCTGATTGCTCGGAGGTTCATCCATCTATGTCGTCCTCTGATTAAGTTGAGAACCTAACCGAAGAGCAAGTCGTGAGTCAAGTAGTGGGAGGAACGCAAGCACGGAGG
>CAZCRQ010000416.1:0-2129 GCA_964501095.1 uncultured bacterium
GACGCCGCATCACCTCGCTTCACCGCGATTTCCTGCCCGCTGGCTATCACCGTCTGACCTGGCAGGCGGAGGCGCCTTCGGGAATCTATCTCTTACGGGTGATCTCTTCCAGCGGCTGGATGGATGTGTGTAAGGTGGCGTTGTTAAGGTAAATTATTAGACATTCAATCGTAGCATGGGTGTCTCGCCCATGACACGTGCACTTCATCCACAACACGGGCGGGACGCCCGTGCTACGGGGGATACAACGCTGTCAAATCATTTGGCATAGACTTTAACTATTAGCTGATCCCCCCGCTACGCACCCATTGAATGTAATCGTTCAATCCAGAAACCGGCTCCAACGCGAGGATTTCCGGAATCTCATAAGGGTGAAGTTCACGTACTCGTCGCTCAATCTCTCCATATTTATCTTTAGCCGCCTTGACAATGAGCAGCGCTTCTTCATCTTTGCACAACTCACCTTTCCAGAAGTAGGTCGATTGCACGGCATCGATGCAGTTAACACAGGCTGCCAGCTTTTCACCAACCAGGGTTCGGGCGATCTCATCCGATTTATCACCCGAAGGAACAGTAATAAAAATGATAATAATGCCGTTATCGGACAGGTTCATAAGCGTCACGAGAGTCGTTTGCGATGGATTTCCAAAGGTTTCCAGCCATCAGCGGTTTTCACTTTCAGATGGATCGGTTGCGTTCCTTCCGGTTCATGCTGAAGTTCATCTCTTTTTATCAAGGTGCGCGGCAGGGACATGCTAATCAGCGGAACAACCGGATCGCGTTTCTGTATTGGCGGTTCCTGCGGTGTTTTCGACATGTTTGAACGGTGACGCGGGAGCTGAAGCAAGGGATGATGACGCTCACGGATTTTCCCATATTTCTCGCGTACTGCATTACGGGAGACCCCAAAATGCTCCGCCAAGGTCTCCTCACCCAATTCTTCATAATTGTTGAGAAGATAAATTTCGTCCTCTTCAGTCCAGCGACGCGGTCCGACTTGAAGCTGTTCAGCTTCGCTAATTCCTTTGTCAGGGACTAAATCCGCCGCCTTATGCTTGATCTTGCCGTATTTAACGCGAACGGCTTTTTTTGTAACACCGAAATGAATCCCCAGTTCATCGAGACTCATTGAATTGTAATTAGCCAAAAGATAACGTTCATCATCCTCTGTCCACTTTCGAGGGCCCTTGGGTTGGATTCCCTGAACTGGCACCGGAGGAATCTCAGGTGCTTTTTTCGCGATGGATTCAAAATCGGGACGTTCTCTCATCTTGCCAAATTTGACTCGCACCGCCTTCTTCGTCACCCCAAATTGATCCGCCAGCTCCTCGATCGGTATCTTCTCATAATTCGCAACAAGATAGGCTTCATCTTCTTGCGTCCATTTCTTCGGCATAGCGTTACTCCATTATCTTCCAAGAATATAATTCGATTGTTGCTCTTACCCGGACATCTTAATTTCAGTTCCCTGAACTGCGAATGCAACCCGCCCAAACAAAATTATTCAGTTTTTTCTGCGATACAAGGTACTATTAAAGCTGGTGATTGAAATAGAAACCTGAGAGACGGGAGAGGCGGTAAGGCAAATAACGGGATTAGGACTGTCTGAATTAAGAAAGTCTTGATTCTCGCGGAGACAGCGCGCGAGGAAATGCGGGGGAAAAATAGAATCTCTCGTTCTTTGACTTGACTCTAGTTGTGTTTGGTTCGTACTTATAACTACTTTGTCCTGAAATAGTCATAATGAATCCAGTTAGGGTAGGCGTCTTTTTCAAGTACAGGAAAATACAAGTAAGCTATTACCTAACTTCTTTATTCACAATAGTTAAGAGAAACTCAACTACTTTTGGTTTTTATTGACGGTGCAGGTTATCTGAGAGAAACGGTTTGCAGTCTCCGTCACTTTAAGGTCAACCACAAATTACCTCTAACTGTGAGAGGAGATTCAACATGAAGCAGGCGTCCTATTTTTTGTTGTTCGTTGTAATTCTTCTTTTCTGCACGGCAACCTATGCACAAAATCGCATTGTTGTTGATCAGAAGCAGAAGGAAGCGATTATCCTCAGTTCGTCTAGCGAACTCGATCACTCGGGGGGTCCAGATGCTTTTGGGTACCTATTTTTTGATGA
>CAZCRQ010000417.1:0-2110 GCA_964501095.1 uncultured bacterium
GTTCAACCTCTAACCTCCGCCGAACCACCCGGACAGCCGCCTGGTTCAGCCTTTCAGCCTTCTTCCCGCCTTTATTTGAAAAGAGCCGGGAAGCAAGGCTTTTTTTGTCCTGTTCAAACTCAAACATGAGGAAAACAGCCATGTGTGGATCCGGTCTGACACGGTGGATGGGCTCCATCGGGTAGTTTTTTCAATCTGTCGCGTTTGAGACACTTTTCGCTTGACTATGACCATTCAAGGCTTTAGGTTAGCTTTCAGGTTTCGTAGGTTCCAATTCGGATGGTTCCCTTTTCCGAGGATTAAATGACCTTCACACCAACGATTCCAGCCCGGTTTTCCAGCCTTTGCAGCCGCTTCGCGCCGCCCAGCCGCGCCGAGAGGCTTGGCTCCCCGACTCTTCAAGGAAGTGCTCCGCTCCCGAAGACCTTTCCTTTGTGCCTCTCGGTCCTGCTGTTCCTCGCGGTTGTTTCGACGGCTGTCGGGCAGTGGTCGAGGGATCCTCAGCATGCACTGGAGCTTGGCGACGTGGGTAACGCCCAACTTATCTCCGACAGCGCAGGCGGGGTGTTTCTCGCCGCGATGGGCGGCTCCTGGTGCTACTATGTTGACGCCAATGGCTATCCCCGCTGGAATGAATGGATCAACCCCGCGCCGCTGGCATTCTACCGGTCAGGCGCCGGACACGCCATGAGCCCTGAGTCAGGGGTGCTAATCGCTCTGACCATTTCGACCTGGATTTCTAACGGCGACACCTCCTGGGACCTGCGAGCCCAGAAGATCGACACCACCGGTGAATTCCTCTGGCCTGATTCTGGAGTGTCGATCAGTAATATGAGACTCAGATTTGCGGATGACGCAGCCTTCGGCGTTATTGGCACTGGATCAGACGGTGAAGGAGGAGTAATTGTTGTTTGGATCGTCCAGTACTATCTCAGAGATCATTGGAATGAACCATATTTAGACCGGCAAGCTTTTCTTGCACAGAGAGTATCGGCGGAAGGCGTTCTGCTCTGGGGGGAAGAGGGAGTAGCAATAGCTGATGAAGACAGCCTTTATACGAAAGGTCGGATGGTGACCTATAGAAATGGTGACGTGGCTGTGATCTATTTAGTAGCCCACGGGGTGATCGGACTACAACGGATAAACGGGGACGGCGAACGACTCTGGGGTGAAAATGGTGTTACACATGATGTAACCTATCCAATTGGAATTGGAACGCCAACCCTCTTCAACGGTTCCGCTGTGTTATTGAATGCCGTTGGCATCCACGATGGACTGCGCTCAGTTAACCTGTTCTGTTTCGATGAAGAAGGGCGTCAAAGTTGGGGAAACGCAGAAGGTTTGGTAGCGAATGCAGTTCCATATCTCATGGGAGGATATGCCAATTCAGAGATCATTGTTGCTGATGACAATATTTATATAAAAATGGAAGGAGATTCACTTAGAGGACCTCATCCCCTCGTTCAGTCTATTACGCCAGATGGGCAAATGCGTTGGCAAAGACCGGGTATTTATATTGGTGAAAGTGATTCAATGCAGTATAATTCCCGTGGTTTGCAGTCATCTGGTTCAATAATCTGTGCATGGCATGATAATCGAGATGTCAATGGTCATCCAGCATCAATCTTTACACAACGTATTGATAATATTGGACGAAAGCTTTGGGGGGATAATGATCTTGTGTTATTTAATCATTCAGGGATTGGGGTCAATACTTTGGTTTCAGATATTAATGGTGGAGCGATTTTTCTCCTTGGCGGATATTACCTTCAGTACATCAATCGAGAGGGTGATTTAGGAATTCCTCTTTTCATTCGGTCCTTCGATCAACCCTTACTGCCAGGTTCGTTATCCTTTTCAGTGTATCCCAATCCAACAAACGGTTTAACCACAATTTCATTCACAAGACCAGCAGGTACAAACATGAGGCTTCAGTTCTTCGATTTCCAAGGGCGGCTCGTATTTAACGACTTCATCCCTCAAAGCGTCTCAGCTTATCCTCTTGATTTATCATTGCTCCCAACGGGGAGCTATGTGTTGAGCATACAATCGGGAGCGGCGGCATCGGTCCGCACGCTCAATGTGGTCAAGTGAACTGTTAAGGAGATCG
>CAZCRQ010000418.1:0-2093 GCA_964501095.1 uncultured bacterium
CGCTATTTTGATGCCTTGCAGGAAGCGACCGGTGAGAACCTGATTTCAGCCGATCTCGAGAGATTGAAGGCGGCGGCAAAGGAAAACAAGGTTGAGCTTCCACAAGTGATGACCAGGGGTAAAATGCTGGATGAACTGTTCAGCAATCTAGTGGAGCCAACCTTAATAAATCCGACTTTCGTTCTTGATTACCCGTTGGAGCTTAGCCCCTTGGCGAAACATCATCGCGAGAATCCCTTGCTGGTGGAGCGTTTTGAGGCATTTCTCGGCGGAATGGAGATCGCGAATGCGTTCAGCGAGTTGAATGATCCGGAAGAGCAGCGGCGTCGCTTCGAGGAGCAGGCGTGTGCACGGGCAGCCGGAGATGAGGAAGCGATGCAGCTTGATGAGGATTTTCTCGCGGCATTGGAATTGGGGATGCCGCCCGCCGCCGGACTCGGTATGGGTATCGATAGGCTCGCGATGACCATTTCCGCTTACCCTTCCATCCGTGAGGTGATTCTCTTTCCCTTGTTACGGGATCGGGAATAATGATGGCAGGTTTGGAACCACTGCGCCTGCTCGAAAGTGAGATTATTAGAGGTGCCGTCAGCCGTCCCCGGCTGACGGAATCGGCCGATTAGAGGTGCCGTCGACCGATTAGAGGTGCCGTCAGCCATATTATAAGGATAATATCGAATATATGCTTAGGATGATCCAATATGTCAAAACAATTCAGCGTAATTATAGAACGTGATCGGGAAGGATACTATATCGCCTCGGTTCCTGCTTTACAGGGCTGCCATACTCAGGCAAAATCCCTAGATGAATTGATCGTGCGAATAAAAGAAGCGATTGAATCGTGTCTGGAAGTTGAGGGCAAGGAGCTGGAACCACCCGACTTCATTGGTGTTCAGCAAGTAAGTGTCACTGTATAATGAAGCTGCCAGCGTTGACAGGTAAGACTCTGATTACTGCACTGAATAGAGCTGGATTTGAAGTCATTCGAGTCAGAGGAAGTCATCACTACTTACGTCACTAGGACTAATACTACATATAATTCACCACTTCTTGAGGCTTTTGACTGCCATTTTTAAATAATTTGGAGTTAATTTGAGCCCTTCTTGGCAAAGACAATCTTATGGTTTCGGCATCGGGATCAGCCCGATTGTAAAAAATCTGATCATTATCAATGTTGCAATTTATCTGCTGGAAACGCTGTTCCGGCTGAATCTATCTCATTACTTTGGAATGACGCCTTACCTGTTCTGGCGCGGATTCCTCTGGCAGCCGATCACCTACATGTTTTTACACGGTGGAGTAATGCACGTAGTTTTAAACATGTTTGTGCTCTGGATGTTCGGAACGCCCCTGGAATGGGAATGGGGTACGAAAAAATTCCTTACATATTATTTCATCTGCGGAATCGGCGGGGGACTTTTAAGCGCGATTGTCAATCCGAGCAGCATGATCCCAATCGTTGGGGCGTCCGGAGCAGTGATGGGGCTGCTCGCCGCCTTCGGAGTTATGTATCCCAATCAACTCATCTTCATCTATTTCCTTTTTCCTATCCGCGCGAAGTATTTTGTGATCATTATCGGGGCGATTGAACTCTTTACCGCTATCAGCCAGCCTTTCAGCTCTATCGCCCATTTTGCCCACCTTGGAGGTCTGCTCTTTGGGATTGTCTATTTAAAAAAGGGGGACTGGTTTCGGAAATGGCGGCAAAATTCCCGAACAAAAAATGAGACAAAAAGATTTCATGTCGTCATTGACCGGAATCGCGAAATGGAACGTCTGCAAAAAGAAGTTGACGATCTCCTCGATAAAATCAACCGAGAAGGATTGAATAAACTGACCCACCAGGAAATCAACCGTTTGAAAGAAGCCAGTCGAAAGTTGAAAGAATGGGAAAACAGCCACTGACTTAAACTATTTGTAAATGTTTATTTAATCATAATGTGCCAATATAACTAGTATCTACGCACATAAATCAGCGTATTTATATTTCAGTGTTCCTTGATGAACTTCTGTCTTCGTCCATTCAAATGGATGTGCATCCTCATTGTATACTTCGTTAAAATCATCGATTGCCTGGCAAATCTGACGAGGCG
>CAZCRQ010000419.1:0-2081 GCA_964501095.1 uncultured bacterium
AAAAGTAGCCTGGACGTCTCGTCCATGAAAAAGTAGCCTGGACGTCCCGTCCATGCCAAAATATAAATATAAAACAATGGACTTCACTTATCGTATTATAGACCACACAGCAGACCTTGGAGTAGAGGTCGTCGCAGACAACCTGACGGGTCTGCTCAAAGGCAGTCTCCAGGCGCTGGGCGATTGGTTGGGAGTGAAAGTCTCCTTCAGCGAGGTTGACAGTTGCCAGCCGGATCATTTTATTGAAAGTGAGGATTATTTAATTGAAAGCACAGAGAGTGAATTAACCGAACAGCTTGTCGAAGTGTTGAATGACTGGCTCTTCCTGGTGCAGGGAAAACATCAGCTTCCCAAGGTACATTATATCTCCTGGGAACCTGAGCGGCTGCGGATTTACTGGTCTCAGTTACTTCCTTTGGCGCCGGAACAACTAGAGGGGGAAATTAAAGCGGTTACCTATCACGGAGTCCAGGTGCTTTCGCCGGATGATGTTTCATCTTACTGGCGAGCGGCTTGGATTGCGGATTTATAAAGGAGTTCCCATGCAGGAGAATCAGAAATTACCCCTTGAAAAGGTGGATGACTATCGTTGGCGCATTCCGAAGGGTGCACGTGAGGGGATGAGGGTGGATGGAGTGATTTACAGTTCAGCCAAACTCATCGAAATGGTCAGGACTGATGCGAGTAAGGAGCAGGTGGCGAATGTGGCGACACTGCCCGGGATTGTCGGTTCCTCAATGGCGATGCCGGACATTCATTGGGGTTACGGCTTCCCGATCGGCGGAGTGGCGGCGTTCGATATAGAGGATGGCGTGATCAGCCCCGGCGGGGTCGGCTATGACATCAATTGCGGGGTCAATCTCACGCGAACGAAGCTGATTGCTAAAGACATCCAAGATAAATTGCCGCTCTTAGCGGATACGATGATTTCGCAGATTCCCTGTGGGGTCGGGGTGGGAGGAGATATTCGTCTCTCGCACAGTGAAATCCGTCGCCTCGCCTCGTTGGGGGCAAAATGGGCGAAGCAACGAGGGTATGCCACCGATTCCGATTTAGAGTGCATGGAGGAGAATGGCTGCCTAGAGAGCGCTGATCCGCAGGTGGTTTCCGACCATGCCTGCGAACGTGGTGATGATCACGCCGGAACCCTTGGCAGCGGTAACCATTTCCTCGAGATTCAAGTGGTCGAAGAGATTTTCGATCCGCAAGCCGCGCAGGTAATGGGATTGTTCGAGGGACAGATAACGGTGATGGTGCACAGCGGCAGCCGTGGTTTCGGCTACCAGATCTGCGAGGAACAGCTCCGCAAGATGGGCAAAACTTCCGCGAAGTACAAGATCCATTTGGTCGACCGGCAACTTGCCTGTGCGCCGATCAAATCGCCTGAGGGACGGGAGTATGCCGGGGCGATGGCGGCGGCGGCGAATTTCGCCTGGGCAAATCGCATCATTCTTGTTTACCGAGTACGTAAGGTTTTTGAACAGGTCTTCGGTAAAAGCTGGGAGACGCTCGGAATGGGATTGATCTTCGATGTCTCCCATAATATCGCTAAGTTCGAAACGCATCTTGTCAGTGGCAAGGAACTTCGGCTCTGCGTCCATCGCAAAGGCGCCACCCGAGCTTTCGCCCCTCATGACCCCCGTGTTTCCAAGCAGTATCGTACGATCGGACAACCGGTGCTGATCCCCGGGGATATGGGCACGGCGAGTTATGTCCTGGTCGGGACTCAACGAGCGATGAATGAGACCTTCGGCTCTACCTGCCATGGCGCCGGACGTGTTCTCTCCCGCACCAAGGCGTTGAGCGCCACTAAAGGACGCGATTTACGCCAGGAAATGGAAAAGTCCGGCATTTTGGTTCGAGCGCGTACTTTGAAAACTCTGGGTGAGGAAGCCTCCGAAGCGTACAAAGATGTCGACAGCGTAGTTGATGTCGCCCATGGCGCCGGAATCGCGAAGAAAGTTGCCAAAATGAGACCGTTGGTGGTGGTGAAGGGGTGAAGAGTGAAGGATGAAGGATGAAGGATGAGGGGTAGCGTAAGCCTCCGTGCTTGCGAGAGAGATGAGGCGTGAGGGGTAGCG
>CAZCRQ010000420.1:0-2080 GCA_964501095.1 uncultured bacterium
CGATTTCATTCTTGAAATTCCGAGTTTGCGAGTTCCTCGCAGGTGCGGACACCTACGCTACTTCGTTCGTAGAGTTTGGAGTTCACGCTTTAGCGTGTCTTTGAAAAGCAACCTAAAGGTTGAACTCCAAACTGCAACCTAAAGGTTGAACTCCGAACTCCGGTGGTGTCAGCCGGGGACGGCTGACACCACAATAATATAAATACCATTGAGAGATTTGAAGTTACCCAAGGATACCAGATCTTCTGCTCCGATACCTCCTCCTGGGTGAGCACCGGTGAGCCGATTGGTATTGACAGAATATACCGCATCTCCGTGCATACCTGGAGTTGGATCGGGTACCCCTTTGATACCGAGATGGCGGTGGACTTTGTATTATCGTCAATTGCGAATAATATTCGCATCGTACTTACCGATGACGGGCGCTATTGGATTCCTCAACTTGGGGTGAACACGCTAGGAATGATGCGTCCCGGGGAAGGGTATATGGTATTCGCAGAAGCGAATGTGGAATTTTGCTATGAGGGGGAGGCGGGGCGGACAGCTTCTCTTGGTGAGGATCTTTTTTACGGTCAGCCGGGGACGGCTGACCGCACTTGATGGACGGCTGACCGCATTGGAGAGGCAATGTGTTACTAATTATTGGATATTAACATTAATAGTTACATTCATTAAACAACACTATTTTAAGAGATGTATCTGAATTCTCGAAGCTCTTATTATTTCTCATCGATCCCACTCCAAATCCTAAAGCCGTCAACAACCATGATTTCCATCCTTAAAGAATTGCCAGTCGGATTTATCGCCATATTTGTCGGAATTTTGGGAGCGTCTGTCGGAAGTTTCTTGAATGTTGTAATTTATCGTATACCTCGCAATCTATCGTTGTTCAAACCCGGTTCACATTGCACTCATTGTCAAACTCCCATTCGTCCCTGGCACAACATCCCGATTATCTCCTATTTCATGTTAGGAAGACGCTGTGCATCTTGCGGAGCAGTTATTTCGATGCGTTATCCGATTGTCGAGACTCTTTCCGTGCTGGTCTCAGTTTTGGCGTTTCTACGTTTCGGTTGGTCATGGAGCACCCTTGGAGGGATGGTGTTGAGTTGGCATTTGATTGCATTGGCATTTATTGACTGGGATACAATGACTCTTCCCGATCATATCGTACTGCCGATGGGGATTGCCGGAATACTTTTCGTCTGGATCAATGGCGGATTGAACGGTTTTCTCCTTGGGTTGATTTCAGCGGCGATCGGGGTCGGATTTCTCTTGATCCTCTTCCTATTAGGTCGATTTGTTTTAAGACGAGAGGCTTTGGGAACTGGCGACATTACAATGACAGCGGCCTTCGGGATGTATCTTAAGCCGGAGACTATCGTGGTAGCATTGTTTATCGCTTCTCTGTTGACCTTGCTGGCGGCGTTTCTCTGGGCGATTTGGGCGAGACAACACCTTAGACAAGTGGAAATTCCCTTTGCTCCTGCACTTTCATTAGGCGCTATAATCGCGTTTTTTTATGGAATGGAATTGTTGCCGCTCTATTTCTCCGGAATGATCCGCGGTGTTTCGCTTTTTATTTAAAATATCCAATCATAAAGACACGTTAAAGCGTGAACTCTAAACTAGAAAGACCTTACTAGTAGTCCATGTCAGATGATTTGATGATATATATTACATTTAATGTGAGCTATTTTCCCGCTTCAGCGGGTTTTTTGTAGCACCCGACTTCAGGCGCGGGGTGGCAAGGATAACATATTGTAAAAGCGCGCTTTAGCGTGGCTTCTCGGACACTTGAGATTCATTATTCATTAAGCTGAAGCATACCACAAGCGCGCTGAAGCGTGCTTTGGATATTGAATTCCGAATCATACACCCTTGCTAAAGCAAGGTGCTAGCGAGCAGCCCGCTAAAGCGGGCAAGCGGGCTGCGGGCAAGATGTGTAGCCTGGACGTGCCATCGTCCAGGATCGTTTATTCCCGGAGGGTGGCACCTCCGGGCTACCTGGCTACAGTGCAGCCCGCTGAAGCGGGCAAGCGGGCTGCGGGCAAGATGTGTAGCCTGGACGTGCCATCGT
>CAZCRQ010000421.1:0-2071 GCA_964501095.1 uncultured bacterium
GATAAGTAGTGTATAGACAAAAATATTACATTATTTTAAATAACTCATTTTATGTCATTCTGAACGAAGTGAAGAATCTATTTTACTGACTATTCCTTTTAATATGAGAAACAAACATTACAAATATATCTTACAGAGCCTCCTGTTTACAGCGCTGTTGTTGTTCGTGATTTTTCAAGCGAAGGCATTGAAACGAGAGGTCCGCGGCACTAGAGGGAGTCTGATTCTTACCGGAGTCGATTCACTTTTTTTACAAGGCGAGTTCCCCGCAGCGTTGTCGGTGCTGAATGACGCCATTTCGGAAAATCCCACCGACCCAGTGCTTCTTTACAACCGAGGTCTTCTGGAATGGATTCTCGAACGCGGTGACGGTTTGAATTGGTTTCGTCGCGCCTACCAGAATAATCCCGAGAATCCCCTGATTCTCTGGCAGTATGGACTCGCGCTCACTCTTCGCGGTGAACTGGCGGAGGGCGAGAGAATCCTGCGGGCGGGAATCACCAGGCAGGCTGAATTTTATGAATGTCTGACTGATCTTGGATATAACCTAAAATTGCAAAACCGTCTGCCGGAGGCTGCCAAGATCCTGCAGTCAGTGATCGAACAAAAACGTGTCTATGTCTGGGCGTTTACCAAACTCGCCGGAGTTTATAACCAGTTGAAGGAGGATGAGGCTGAGTTGAAGACTTTGCATGAGGGCCTCGCCCATTTCCGTTATGAACAACTCTTGATTGGGCTTATTCGTTATCATCAGAGTCATGAAGCGCCGGATTCGGTGAGATATTATGCTGATATTTACTATAAAATGTATCCACTTGGTCCGAATATTGAAGAGGTATCGTCACTTCTGACTAGATTGAATGGAGAACCGCCGAAACCGCCTTCTTATCCAACCGAACCTTTCCAAACCAAGAATGGTAGCGTAAGCCTCCGTGCTGGCGACCATGCTGGCGACCATGCTGGCGACCGTGCGGGCGACCATGCGGGCGATCCCGCCCAGATTCTACCCCTGGGGCAGCATCTTGGCTATGATGTTCATTATGGTCCCCTGAAGCTGGGTTATCTCGACATCGAAATGTACGAAGGGCGCAAGGATGGCGAGGCGACTTGGTGGGCGCAATATGTTGTCCGAACCGCCCCAGGACTGCCCTTTTTTACCATCAATGATACCTTTCATGTACATATAAAACGTAATTTATCATATACAATTTGCATGACTCAATACATACATGAAAAAGATATGGATGCTGTGGAAGTGTATGAAACTGATTACAATACCGGATGGATGGAGGTACGCACGGTTTGGGGGCTGGGATATTGGGAGTATATCCGCCAGCCGCTTCCCCCAAACACCTTCGATCCGTTGTCGATGACCTGGTTTGCCCAGCAGTTGATCTTGAGAGGTGAGAGTGACACTGCTAATTCCATGATTAGCGGCGGGTATGAACATACGATTATCTATGTTCTTCAACCCGACCGTGATTGGGAACTGGCGGGCAGAACTTGGAATAAGGCGATCAAGGTCGAAGGCATCCTCAAATACGCCGGGATCGCCGGGCTCACCGGCGACTATACCGGCTGGTTCTCCAACGATGGAAAGACTTTGCCCCTGGTCTCAAATTTCAAAATTATTATCGGTTCTGTAACAATTCGGTTGATTTCCATATCGAATTCTGCAAATAAGGGCAAAACGATGGTGGGTATCCTAAAGCATAATCAATAATTAAAAGCTATAAGTAAATTTTAAATAAATCATATCATTTTGATCGAACCTTTTAAATAGAGAATTTTTCTGTCCTTCGAAAAACGCCGCACCCAATTGAATCTCAAATGCCTCCTGCGGGGAAACATACAGCCGTGGTCCAAGAAGAACGCCAGTATTTTTTAGATCAATAAGGGAAAAGAGTTCTATAGAATGGGCGTCGGCGAATCCGAACGGCAGTGATACCCTCAGACTCATCGCCTGTGCTAAAGGCAGTCCGATCCCCAGTTTACTTGGGATTGCGTCCTCATTTTCACGTTCTTCATCATTATCAATATCACTAAATTCTGAATATATTTGCTGGTCTAT
>CAZCRQ010000422.1:0-2051 GCA_964501095.1 uncultured bacterium
TGCTGTCGGGGGAAGCCGAGCGGATGAAGAAGTCATCGACGGAGATGTGCCAGGTTATTACGGCGGTGAATTCTTGATCGGAAACCCGACATTGAACATTGAAAACACCCAGCGAGTCGAAGATCAAGATGGTTTCGGAGCCCCGGCTGAAAAGAGTATCCGCGCGATACCAGCCATAAGTCAACTCGTCGCCTTGCTGATTTCGAGCTTCAACTGTGAAAGTCACCGTATCCCCAAAAAGTGCTGTGAAGACCGTGTCTTCCGGCGTCCAGGATATAAAATGAGGACCTATTATCTCTGGATCGAGTTTGACTATCAAACCGTTTGATCCCTGTTGTTGATCCCGCAACAATACTCGACCGGATGCCAGGACAGCATTGTCATGCCCAAGAATTACTGAGTATAAAGAACTTGAAGAACCTTCGTCAATAACCTCGTTGCCAAAATCAAACCGGTTTCGCCATCTGAGTTCACCGTTGGCATTAATTCGATAGGCTACGTGTGTTGCTCCGGAATTGCCAGAACCCACCATAAGATAGCCTGATTCAAGCGCCTTACACGCGCAATTGCAGATTTCATTCGAACCGTCAATCGGATAGACTTGGTGCCAGGATGGCAAGCCCTCTCTATTGATTCTCAACACAGCCATGTGGTAATGATTGTAATCATCAAAATTATAAAACGAGCCCGCCAGGATAAATCCATTTTCAGGAGTCGAATCAATGGAGTTAGGCGTATTGCCGATATCGGAATCATATATCCTTCTCCATATCACAGCGCCGTCAAAATCAATTTTCAAGGAGCACCATCTGCGATCCCATCCTCGACCATCATCTGGACCGGTTAACACCACTCCACCATTGGTTTCCCGCATTCCCCGAAAACTTGCCGGCTGCTGTCCGTAATCACTCGCCCAAATGGTTTCTCCATCAGGTTCAATCATCCTTATGTGTCCCTCATTAGCGTTTCCGCTGACCAAGAACTCTCCGCTTTTTAACTCAATTACCGCGTGGCAGACACCCAAGCAGTATGCATTAGACCATATTTGTTCTCCATCGGGATTAATTAAAATGGCGCCAAATTGAGACTGCTCAATGTCATTTTTAATTGAACAACCTGTGACAAAATTACCTTCATCGGTTTCGACTATGGAGTAGGCAGTTCCATCATCGAATATCGAAGACCAGATCAAATTACCGTTATCATTAATTCTAAGTACCCATATACGGTAGTCGCTGCTACCGCAAGCGACGTATCCGCCATTGGACACGCGATAGAGATCCCAGAGGCTTTCGTTTCGCACACCACCTGCGTCGTAACTCCGCCACCAAGCCACCTCCGGTTGTCCGCTGGAAATACGGATTAGCAGGAAAAGCAGTGTTATCGTTATGAGCTTTTTATCCATTTTTTCCTCATTGAAGGAAATCCAAGCCGCCTTAGTCGGTTGAGAACTAAGGCGGCTTGAATTCTTTTATCATTCAAAAGGCAGGAGATCCACAACAATGTTTGGCAGGTTTGGCCACTGAATGTCTCGTGAGATCGGTGGTTCAGCGCCCTGCCAGTCAAAGTTTTCAGGATTATAAGTGAACCTGACTCGCACCGCTGTTGTCGAAAAGTTAGTGAAGGAGTTGGAAAATGCAATTAGACCCTCATTTGGTATGAGATTTCTCGATTCGAGTACGGTATCACTTCCATCAAGCAACTGATCAACTGCTTGTATATTATATGGATTGACACCGCCTTCGTCCCAATTAACGGTTATTTTTACTTCCTGCACCCAATCCGCCCTCGCCTCCCGGTTCAGCAGATGCACCCCCACTCCCACCGCCCCAGCGAGCAGCGCCAGGGCGACTACCACCGCGATGAATTTTCTCTTCATCTTTCTCTCCCATCACTTGACTTTCAAGGAAGAATCTCCTCTATTAGGAGTGCGAGGTTCCCTTGTGCCCTTGCATAAGGTCAAATCGGGCGCGCCGGATCCTGGAAGATTTTAAGACGCGTCCGAATTTTTTTGCAAAAATAGTCCTATCCCCGCGGAATCCCTCCCGTTT
>CAZCRQ010000423.1:0-2026 GCA_964501095.1 uncultured bacterium
TCATTCCAGCGGAAGCTGGCATCCAGAAAATGCGCCAAAGGCGCATCATTCCAGCTTTCGCTGGAATGATGCCACGAGGCTCGTAACAGGTAAGTTTTGAATTATCGGACAGACTCTTTCAATCCGCCCTGCGCGGGCACGGAGTCCCGCGCTGCCTGTGGCACGGGCGTCTCGCCCGTGTTTGGTGAGGCGGTCGGATTCGGAGACCCGACCTACGCGACGAAGGACGCTATTTTCAAAGTAATAGCAGAATTTTGACAAATTTATGAGAAAGAGCAAAGAATTTACGATTTTACTTGCGTTAACACAGAATTTGGGTGATAACCACGGAGAATAACATTTTAATCCTTATCTCTCAATGCTGGTGAAATGGGAGCAGAATCTGAAGGGATGCAATATGCCAGGAGCCTGCTCCAGCGAGAGTTCCTATTAGACCAACAGGACTCCCGAACCGGGATATTTTCAGCTTTAGCTGAAGGATGAATAAACTGGACTCGAGCCAGGGAAAAAAAGAAGGAGATAATAGCGATGCGCAAGTTCATTATTTTCACAATTGTCGCGATTGCCGCGGCGTTCTTGAATACCCAAGCTACTGTTCGGGTGTCTGTTGCTCCCATCGGTATAACGGCGGCGATTGACGCTGACGATACCCTCATCACCGAGATTACTATTAGCAACCAAGGCGATGAGGCTGTCACCTTCAGCATCGAACTCGATGATGTAGAGCGGGAAGAAAGGGATCACAATTTCGCACGATCGGTTCGAAGTGTCGGTTCCTGTCGCGAGAATGATCGCTGCCACCGCCGTGGCCCACTGCGAGACGACCTGGGCGACGTGATTGGTCAGTTTCAGCAACCTAATCCAGCCAATAATTGGAAAAATGGTTGCTGGGATCCTGATCATGAGTGGTTCTGGGTGCAACATTACTCTCCGGGACCGAGATTGACTTGGGCACTGGATCCCGCCGACAATTACAATATAGTCCGTCAATTCGAAGTAGGCGACCTCCCAATGGACCAAGCCTGGCATGATGGCATCCTCTACATCATGCAGCTCTGGAATCCACTCTTAATGCGCTATGACGCTGATGGCAGAAACCTCGGTAATATAAACCTGCAAAACCATCGCGGCATCAACGGGGTGGCTATCAGTCACGAGCATGAGTGCATTTTGGCTGCTGAAGGCGCCGATGCACCTCACAACTTGAATGTATTTGATCTGCAAGGCAACCAAATCGCACGGGTGGGGAACCTTGATCCCTTCGTCCAAAACAACCTTTTCCGCTCGATCGAATATGTCGATCTGCATCGGGGCGGAGAACTGTGGGTCAGCACCAACAACCGCGCCTGGCAGATAGATATTAACCCCGACAACTGGACCTTTGTCGGCAATGCAGCAGTGGCAAGCTTTCAGAGCCGTAGTGGACAGGAATATGCGCTTATCGCTCACGATGGTCATGACCTTTGGATATCTGAATATTCAAGTCAGACCGTATTTGGATACGACGATGGCGTCATTGAACCCTACTGGTTGATGATTGACCAGTGGGAGGGTGAGATTGCCGCCGGTGAGGATGGGGTTGTTACCGCAACCATAACCTCAGGGGAAATGGAAGCCGGCATCTATGAATTCCTGCTGTCGGTCCTTATAAATGAAGATGCCCAACCATCCTGCCAGATGTCGGTCGTCATGTCGTTGGAATCGCCGGTAGGAAGCATCACCGGAGCGGTTCATGATGCTGCTACCGGAGACCCGATCGCTGGTGTGCGGGTGAACATGGACCGCTACATTATTGAGCGGTCTACAGATGAGGACGGAAACTGCACTCTGGATAACTTGCCGCTCCAGGTCTACGAACTGACTTTCACCGCACCGGATTACCTGCCTGCGACATCGCAGGTGGACCTAAATGAGGAAGGCGAGTTCGAGTGCGATATAGCCCTCCTTCATTCCGAATGCACCCCTGATCCTGACGCCGTCGCCGCTGAACTGGCGCCCAACACCAACACCCAGCGCGTCATCCGCG
>CAZCRQ010000424.1:0-2011 GCA_964501095.1 uncultured bacterium
GACAGATCTTATTCAATAATAGATATTCCCCAGTTTCTCGAAGCAGCAACATCCCCTCATTTACATCCTGCTCGACTACACCTTTCACCGGCGTCGGCAGTTTTTGACCGCTCATCGATTAGTTTACTCCTTATTGTGTTTATCATTAAAGATGTCAGGGTAGCGTAAGCCTCCGTGCTTGCGATCCCTGTGCTTGCGAGAAGGGTGATAACTGAGGGGTAGCGTAAGCCTCCGTGCTTGCGATCCCTGCGCTTGCGAATCACATTTTCGATCTCTCGCAGGCAGGGACGCCTACACTACCACTCCACAACATACTTCAATATAATGAATTCAACGAGATATATCCCTGCGAAACTGGAAAATTTTTAAAAGACGATCTTTCAAATAGCGAGGAATTGAGGGAATCGATTTTTCATTCGTCGCAAAAAGAGAACGCGAGGGAAATACAGTCCGCATCAAGTAACGAAAAGCCAGCCATCTATTATCTAAAAGATCGATCATCGCCGCCAATCTTCGCCAGGACCCCGGATTCACCAGGTGGCACCGCATAATTGTAAGATTGTTGCGCCTGGCAATAGACCTTCTGGTTCCAACATCAAGAGGAATGTCTGGAAATAATAGAACCTGAGTAGGAAATAAGCGTCGCGAAATCTCCCTTCCGACACGCACCGCACGAGAGATATGCCATCTTTCACAACGCTGACGAA
Source organism: uncultured bacterium (assembly GCA_964501095.1). Taxonomy (GTDB): domain Bacteria; phylum Electryoneota; class Electryoneia; order Electryoneales; family Electryoneaceae; genus CAZCRQ01. Next base: position 708 of record CAZCRQ010000424.1, read on the forward strand.
AAATTTCTCGGTTTAATGAATTCCCCCATTTTTCACTCGCCAGGTGAACATCGTAGAACCATATCAGACGAAAAAAGCCGTGACGTACACTGTGCAAAGCGAGCAGCGCCAAATGATCCTCAACCGCCAGAGAAGCGACAGACACCTCAACGCTAATTTGGAGATTCGGGGTAAATTGAAACAAGTCCTCCGGTTCGATCCAGAACGGTTCTGTTTTATCTACCGGCGCGCGGTGTAAGTCGAGAATCACCGGACTGGTCGGATGACGGAAAATCAGGGCGAATCCATATCTTCGGGCAATTTCCGGTGGGCAATCACGATGAACAGAAGGCTCCAATTTCCACCCTGCTTTCATTAGCCGATCCACTGCTCGCTCAAAATAATTGATTGGCATTAGAAAATCGATATCGCCAGGATTGCGTAGGTGCGGCGCCGGGTAAACCTGACAAACTGCCAATCCTTTAAACAAAACCGGCTGCAAATCACCTATCACCTGCAAGGCGTCCTTCAAAGCGCCAAGAACCAGGTGATAACGAACTTTTGCTTGAATTTCGGAAGCGGTCAGGGAGGCAAGCTGCAATTTGGTAAAATACAATTTCCAAGCAGGAATTTTTTCGATCCAATAATTCGCCGCGGCATCCAAATCATGGTGCTTTAAAAGACGGATCATCAAATCGGAATCGAATGAAATCTGGTGAGGTGGAGCGCCGCGCAGTAAAAGCGTGATCGCCTGTACCGTAGTTGTCAATCGGTCGGCATTCATCCTCCGATCCGGAGTATGCTCAAAAGTCGGCGTAATCTCCACTCAATCGGTATAGTGATTCGTTTAACTTTTCCCGCTCTTCGACGGTGAGTGGCATACCCGAGCAAATCATTAAATGTGAACGCTTGGACAATCCGGGCTTTATCTCCACGCTCAAAAAGCCACCTGGTGCCTACTCCAACCAGACGGTGCAGCACCAACTCTTGACGATCACTTCGTGCGACCAGAACAATCATACCGGGCAGAAGGACATTTCTGGGGATGGAAATAGTGGTCGTATTATTGACTACACAAGATGTTTCTCTCGTGTTTGAACAAGGGATTGCAATCCCTTGTGTTGTAAGCGGAACAATCCTTACAAAATCGCTGCTATCGAGCCGGGGACGCATCGATCCCCCGCGCACTGGAATCCAAAAAGGTTTTTTAAAACTTCGCAAGATGCGAAGATTGGTTATAAAATCAGGGTCCGAAGGGATCGGGTTCATCGCTGAACAAACGGGCTTCGATCTTCCCCTGCTCAAGAATTTTCGGATCTTCCCAG
>CAZCRQ010000425.1:0-2000 GCA_964501095.1 uncultured bacterium
ATTTTGTTCACTGTTTTTAACTCTCTCTTGGTCGTACACTTTGTGGCAGGCAGTTCCAATTGTTCAGTACGTTCAATATCCATGGCGGTTTCTAGCATATTTATTTCCTATTATTCCCTTTTTAGCCGCATATATAATGGCAAATATCAATTCCATTCCCGATGATGAGATCTTTGACTTGGCAAATAAACATTTCGGCTCCGAAGAAGTCATGAATCTTATTCAACGTTGGATGCAGGAGATACGTTACGATTCCTTCCTCCGTTTTCTGATCAATCCCAACACGACCATGCAGGAGATAGTGGAAGCGGTTCATTTTTTCCATCACCTAGTTCATCAGGGAGTCAGTCTTGCCGATTCCATCTTGAAAGGATCACGTGTAGATCTAGTGCGGCGTTTTTTCTCCGAACAGTTGGAGTTTATCATTATTGCCAAAGAATATGTCGATATTCATGATTTTAATAAATTAGTAAAGTCGATTATTTATCCATCTAACAGTCATGGTAAGCTTGGCGGAAAAGCGGCGGGTGTTTTTCTCGCCACCGCTGTTTTAAAACGCATGAAGGAACAGTTTCCTTCTCTCGGACGGGTCAGGATTCCTAAAACATGGTACCTTAATTCAGATTGTTTGTACAGCTTTTTGCAACAAAACAATCTCGAAGAAATCTCCGAACAGAAATATAAGCCCCTACCGCAAGTGCGTCAGGAGTATTCGCTGATCAAACAATTGATGCATAATGCCGCATTCCCTTTCGAACTGATTCGCGGGCTTTCATCCGCCTTGGATGATTTTGGTGAAGCGCCGCTGGTCGTACGAAGTTCCAGTCTTCTTGAAGACAGGATGGGGATTGTCTTCACCGGCAAGTACGAATCTTGCTTTCTTGCCAACAAGGGATCAAAACAAGATCGTTTACAGGCGTTGATTGAAGCGATTGTCACGGTCTTCGCTTCCACCTTTGCGCCTGAACCTATTGCATATCGACTGGAACAGGGATTGATCGATTTTCACGAAGATATGGCGGTGTTGATCCAGGAGGTAGTGGGAAGGGAAGTGGGGAGCTATTTTCTCCCTGCCTTTGCCGGAATCGCCACTAGTCACCGGAAAGACCGACGTAATCCGGCGATCTGCCTGGAGGAAGGCAAAATTCAACTCGTACCCGGTCTCTGGAGCCGCGCCAAACGTACTCAGGAGAAAATTCAATCCTTTTCTATTCCCCTGGGTGCCGAGGACAAAGCCTTAAGATTGACCTATGAAACCATGGATCAAACGGTTTGCCAGGAAATTGACTTAATTGATTTGAGGAGTGGTGGTTACGCGACAGCCGATATCGACTCGTTTTTCCGAGATTGCGGTGAAGAATGTCTTAAGTTATGGTCTATTTCTTATGAACTTGCAGAGTCCGGAAATACAATTTTAAGATCACGAGGCAAATCTTCGCCGTCTCTGCTTTGCCACGCTCTGCAGAATTTAGTTGAAAAGACCGCTTTTATAGACCAGATAATAGAAATGGTAAATGTTTTACAGGGTGTACTGAAAATTCCACTTGAACTCAGCTTTGCCAGCGATGGGGTCGATCTGTATCTACTGCAATGCCGTCCGGTAGAGTACTCCAAGTAGAAACAATCATCGTAAGTCAATACAACAAGCTGTATAGTGTAAAAATCATTTCATCAATACCGCTTTTCGGGTAATAATCCGCCCTTTGAATTGAACTTGTAGGAAGTAAATCCCATCACTTAAATCTTGATTAGCAACAATGGTATCGAAAATGAAACGATGGTTTCCAGCATTATAGTGATTGTGATAATCAAGTATCCGCTGCCCGAGAAGGTTAACCACAGTAAAAGTGACATCCCCCCCAGACAGAAGAGAAAAAGGTATGGTTAGTGTTGAGTTGAAAGGATTTGGGTAAGCGCAACCGACAACAAATTCACTCGGAACTACCGGTGATGCTATGTATGAAAATGTATCGAGAATGATTTCAGCATAAGCACCTTCG
>CAZCRQ010000426.1:0-1999 GCA_964501095.1 uncultured bacterium
CGATTTCCGGCTTCGGCCCGATTCTCCCTGCATCGACGCGGGTAATCCGGACGCTGAGGAGGATCCGGATGGATCCGTCCCCGATATAGGTCTGATCCCCTTTGATCCAGATGTTCTCAACGATATAGATCATACGGTGCTGCATCTGACCGAAGGCTGGAATATGATTTCCTCACCGATTGCGCCTTACACCGTTTCGGTTCGGCATGTTTTAGGACCGCTATTGAATCGATATACACTGTTGTTCGCCAAGGATATCATGGGGAGGTTCTTCTCGCCGGAGATGGATTTTTCCAATATGTCGGACTGGGACGTTCATCAAGGCTATATGGTCAAGATCAGCGATGTGGATACGCTGCTGATGGTGGGCGAGGGTGTGCCGTTTGATGAACCGATTCCCCTGCTTGCAGGCTGGAACATAGCGCCCTATTTCCCTGCTGAGGAACTTGAAGCCCCGGACGCCTTCGCCAGTATCCTTGACAATTTAATCATCGCCAAGAATCAGGAGGGGCATTTCTTCGTCCCGGACCTCTTCAACGGCATGGAGCCTTTGCGACCGGGCAGCGGCTACATGGTTAAGGTTACCGAAGATTGTGAGTTGGTCTATCCTGAGGGTCAAGAGCGCCTGAATTACGCCAATGATCGACGATCCCCGCGTTTTGAGTCAGGGCTTCAGAATACCGGGGAAAACCTGAGCGTCCTTCTAAACGGAGCGATTCCGGGAGCGGTCTATGAGATTGTAGGCGAGGGCGGAACCGTCTATGGAAGTGACTGTGCGGACGAGTGCGGCTATTGCGGTATAGCCGTCTGGGGGGATGATCCCACCACCTTGGTTAAGGACGGCGCTTCGGAAGGTGAACCTCTTTACCTGTGTCTTATGAGTGAGACGGGTTCGGAATCGCTCGACGCCTGCTGGCAGGAAGGTTCTGCGGTTTATATCAAGGATGGGTTCTTAATTGCCAGCCTTGACGGCAGTCCGACGGTGAAATCACCAAGCGAGTTCTTGTTGTCAGAGCCATATCCTAATCCGTTCAATTCTACCACTTCAATCCGTTTTAGTCTCTCTATTGAGGGCATGGTTAGATTGTCAGTTTATGATCTTGAAGGAAGAGAAGTAGCCAAATTGATTGACAAACGGCTGACTTCAGGTGAGCATGAAGTCATTTGGGACGCCTCTTCTCAACCTTCAGGGCTTTATCTGGTTCGCCTGGAATGTGCCGGCTACGTGGATTTTGAGAAACTTACACTAATAAGATAGCCTCGCAAAGCACAACCCCCGGAAGTTATTATTTCCGGGGGATTTCAATTCCCTCATATCCAGATTACTTGACCTTATCAATATCCAACAATGTTTGGCGTAATCCAGTTGCATTTCCAAGTAACAGCATCCGAGATCCCATATGACTGGTCCCTTCAGTCGGTCTATCCGAACCCATTCAACGGACAGACGACCATCCATTATACACTGAAAGAATCTGCAGTTGTGTCAGTAACTATTCACGACCTACAGGGGCGGATGGTTAAAGTCCTCGTTGACGAATTCCAATCAGCCGGCAAGCATTCAGTCATTTGGGATACGGGTACGAGTGGGTATTCGCCGTTAACGAGCGGAATTTATTTCTGTCAACTGCAGTTCAAGCGTGACGAGAAACTCCTTTTCAATACTACTGCGAAAGCAGTATTAATCAAGTAACCGGAGGACGGAATCATGAGATTCTCAGATCAAAGAGCTAACACGTTGTCAAATCGCGTCATTGGGCTTGTCATTGTGCTCGCAACCTTTGTGCTGTTTGCGACTTTTTTAACTGACGTACAGGGTGATCCCTTTGACCCTGTTAGGCAGGTTGGCGGTCGCACTTATCATAGAATCGGTGACCTGTGGTATCTCTGGGACGGGCATGAAGAATGGGAAGTCGTTCCGGGCGAGCTTTATATACACTGCGACAAACCTGTCCAAAATAAAAATTTGAACTCCGGGCGTAGGAACAGCGTATAAGGA
>CAZCRQ010000427.1:0-1996 GCA_964501095.1 uncultured bacterium
GGTTATAATAGTAGTCTCCATATTTCGTTCCCTGAAGTGACCGGTATTATCGCCAATAATCTATTTAACGATTTTACGATAATTTTATCTCAAGGTCCATCCATTCAAATAATCAATAATACTTTATATGATTGTAATATCTTATTTTCAGGTGACTATGGAGAAACAGAAATTTCTGATAATCTCTTTTATAATTGTAGTAATGGAATTAATATTACTAACAATGAAAATGATTTTATTAACCTTCATTATAATTGCTTTTTCCAAGTCGAGAATATTGATGAGCTTGCTCAGATAGACGAAACCAACCTTTTCGAGAATCCCCTGGTTGGTAATCTCCGCGATTTCCGCCTGGCGGTGAACTCACCTTTAATCGATCGGGGCAATCCCGATGAGCAGTATAGAGATGTAGATGGAACCCGTAACGACATCGGGATGTGGGGCGGTCCCTGCGGGGAAAGCTATCCCTACGGTGACGTGCAGATCGAGGAACGTCAGGTGATCCCCTTAGCTGCTAATTATGCCGAGTTGGTCTCGACACGTTTGATTCCTTACCTGGTCAACGCTGATAGTGTTTTCGGGTATATCGACTCTCTGACGATTGTTTATTCGGAAGAAGGCAACATTTTTATTCCTTCGCGTTTAAATACAATCGGCAATGTCAATCCAACTCACGCTTTCCATATTATTTGCAACGGTAATTCAGAATGGCAAATAGAAGGTATTCCATTATCCCTGGACACCGAGTATTGCCTGTATGCCGGAAGACAAAACTGGCTCGGACATCCCTTTGACGTTCCTGTACCGCTTGAAACCGCCCTGGCGCCGATTGCTGAGCATGTGATCATATTGATGAATGACCGGGGAGAATATTGGGTACCTCAGATACCGGTCAATACTATTGGCAATCTGCAACCCGGTGATGGATATGCTGTCTATGTCGATGAGGATCTGACCTTCAACTATGCAGAGGCGGAATTGCAAGCCTATAGCAATGACAGAAGGAATCATGAATCATCAACATCCAGTTACGGCAATAATGAAGAACTCTGTGAAATACAACTCGCTTCGGTTACAGGAAGTTGCCAAAGAGATATACAAACAGCGCAGCTCATGTCTGTTTCCGGCAAGAATTGCACTGATTCTCCTAATTTTACTCTTCCCACACCTACTGGCTTGCCTTATCCGGTTTTTATCCATTTCTCGGAATCGTTACAGGTGGAGCATCCGGCATTTATTGAACTCTACGACGATAATTTGCTTGTCGGCAAAGCGTTGGTGGAAGATGAGCGCAACAATACGCCGGTAATCGCCTGGGGAGAATTAGAAGAATGTGGACTGACTGGATTTCAAAAAGGCAAGCCGATTATCGTCAAAGTGATTCTTGTGGATGGAAGTGAGATTCCTGTTTCGATCCAGGGAGAACCGCCCGTATTTGGTGTGGATCCTTATACTGAAATTCATCTCACCAGCCTTGATGACAAGTTACCGGAAGATTTTTCGCTTGATTCACTTTATCCCAATCCCTTCAACAGCGTTCTGATGATACCATATTCTTTACCAACTCGGGCAGATGTAAAGATCATTATCTACAATCTATTGGGACAGGAAGTGGCAACGTATGATTGGAAATCCCTGGAGGCGGGCAGGCATCAGTTCAATTGGGATGCTTCACAGATGTCATCCGGGCTCTATATCGTTCAATTAGCCACAGGAGGTGAACATTTCAGAAAAAAAGCGATTTTGGTAAAATGATCAGAAGTTGTAAGACAACAACAATTTCTAAAGAAGGAGTAGAGTCATGTATTACAGATGGTTCTTATTGAAACCGACCTGTTTCTTCCCCCGATGTTCAATGATTACATCGATTTCCGTCTGTCGGGAATTTCTCCGCTGATCGACGCTGGCAATCCTGATCCGGCATTCAACGATCCGGACGGGAGCCGTAACGACATCGGTCGCTGGGGCGGTCCGGAGGGTGAATCGTACGATTATC
>CAZCRQ010000428.1:0-1988 GCA_964501095.1 uncultured bacterium
TGAGGGGATGTTGCTGCTTCGAGAAACTGGGGAATATCTATTATTGAATAAGATGGGCGCCCGTATTTGGCGGGAACTCAATTCCACGGATTCTCTTTCCGAGCTGGTAACAAAATTATCTACCATATTGAATGCGCCGGAACCTGGGGAATTGAAGAAACAGGCAAGCCAGTTTATCGAGAAGATTGTGGACGCCGGATTCGTGGAGGAACGGTTTTGATTTACCGGCGCTTCGGAGAGATCACTCTGGGATTTATCCTGGAGTCAGGAGTGCCTCCGCCGTGCTTTCCTCCCGGGATGATTCTTGATTCCGAGGGGGAAGGTAAAGCAGACATCGAGGTATATTTGGGAGTCGGGCGTCTGGGAGAGATCGCGCTAAAGGGACCGGTGCGGTTGAGTCGTGGACGAATGAATGCTTATGGGGATGAGAGTCGGTTGATCTGGACTCATCCTGATTTAGGACCTTTTATTGAGGTGCTGCCGCGTGAGGGTCGGGTGCGAGCTATCCTGCCGGATTGGGCATGGCTGCGGGTGCAAGATGTGCTTGAACAGATTTTGCTCCCTGGTTTGCTTCCACCATTTGCGGCGCGGGGTTTTCGCGCCATTCACGCCAGCGCGGTGGATTTCAACGGAGAGGGGGTTATACTTGCCGGTGATTCCGGCTCCGGAAAGACGACCGCTGCCCTGATGCTGGTGCAGGAAGGCGGGAAACTTGTCGCCGATGATCTCACCTTTTACTCACGAGAGGATGATATTTATTCCATCTATGGGATGGGTGTCGCGCCACGTGGGGAGGAACAGATGTGGAAAAATTTTCCTCAATGGATACCAGAGAAAACGCTCTCATCAAAAAAACTGTCTCTGCCTGACAATGTCCTCCCCTGGGTAAAGCGATCTCGATTGAAGATGTTGATTTTGCTTGGAGAAAGCCTCGAAGGCGCGCCAGCGAACAGTGTTCGACTTTTAACACAACTGCTTTCATTGATCTACTTGGATAAATTTGGTCCAACCGCAGTGAAAAGCCTGGTGACACTGACTCGGAAAGTTCAGCTCCACGCCTCGAAAAATGCTGAATCTGCCGTTCGATTTGTATTGGAAAGAGAGCATGCCAGGGAATCAAATCCTGATTGTGGATGATGAGATCGATATCTGCACAAAGATAATCTCAATGATGGGTGAAGCATGAATTGGTTTTTAACGCGCCTGATGATAGCGGTTGCCGGTTTTATCGCTTTTATTATTCCCGAACAGGGATTTTGCCAGGAAGAACCGCAAGTTGAAACAGCTTCCCCTGTTTCTCCAGAGCAGGATCTTTTAAACGTTGGCGATCAACTGGTGGTGATTTTTCTTGATCGCCGAAATCTTGATGACGAGGCGAAACGGACTGAGGTTGTAATCCAGGCGGATGGTACGGTTCTCTTACCCCTCATTGGTGAGATGGTGGCTGTCGGAAAAACCAGCGACCAACTGGAAAAAGAACTGGAAAACACCTTGAAACGTTATATTGTAGATCCCTTTGTGCGGGTGGAATTATTACAAAATTTGGTGAACCAGATCGCCTTGCTTGGCGCGGTCAACAATCAAGGTTTGTTCCCCTTTCAGCCTGGAGAAACACTGATTCATTTTATTGCGCAGCACGGTGGACTGACGTCCAACGCGGAAATCAGCCAAGTCAATGTGATTCGTGAACCAGGTGAAATTATACGCATCGATCTGACAACCTATTTCGAGTTTGGTGATATGTCTCAGGATATTCCTCTCCAGGGACAGGATCGGATTTTTATTCCGATAAAAGAAGAACCGTTCATTGTGAGACTGGGACGCACTCTTCAGGCGGTCAGCTTCGCTATGCAGATCATCACGATTTTATTGGTGCTGACGAAATAGTTGTGTGTCGTCAGCCGAGTTGTGTGTCGTCAGCCGAGTTGTGTGTCGTCAGCCGTCCTCGGCTGACGGAATAGCGATAAACACGGAAGGGTGACGTCAGC
>CAZCRQ010000429.1:0-1976 GCA_964501095.1 uncultured bacterium
CTACAGTGTAAATCAATAAATAATAAGAGTTGTTTTGAACTTCTCGGGGAATGCTGATACTTACTACGAGTTCTGGAAGGAAGTCTTTAGCTCCGGATAAATGAAATCTCGGGAATGATTTTGAGTTTCTCCGGAAAAAGACTTGTATTTACCTATCGTTTGTTCTATTTTTTACTTCCTAGGAGTTATCACGTATGAGCAGCTCGATTATCTTTAGGAATAATGGATATTCATAGTCGATTACCCCAGGCTGCCTGAAGGCAAAGGCGAAAGTGCAAGGGGCGAAAGAGCAAAGGCGAAAGGATATACTCCACGGGAGATGAATGAAAAAATCCCAGATCTATGCTCTGGAGCACACCACTTTCCTTTTATGACCGTTAAATTACCGTTTAGATTCGATTCGATAAAACCGTTTTCCTGCACTGACCTCACTGTACTGCAAGCCGTACCATCGCTATCCGACAACTGTTAAACCTTCAGCGAGAGGATTAAAGCTCTGATTAACAACGGATTATAAGTATTATAATCCGGATTCATCAGGGAAGAGGAATCATCACCAGCGCTTAAGTATAAAGAGTAGCTTGCCTAAGAATAAGCTGGGAGTGATGAGAGAAAGGGAGCCGGGAGAATGTGAGCGGAAAAAGTTTGGAATTCTAATGAAACTCACTTGACTCGATTCCTTAGGTGTTTTAAATACTAGCTCTGAATCCCAATAACAAACAATGCAAGGATAGTCTGTTCTAAAGTTTGACTTCACACAAAGAATAAAGAGAACGAAACAGGGTTTTTCCCGGGAGGTGCAAGGTTTTGAAAGAAAAAACAAGTACGTGTTAGTTTGTTTTATAGGATGATATTCAATTAGGAGAAGAACATGAAGAGAGCACCAATGGTTTTATGCCTTGGGCTGCTGCTAGTTGTTGCATCTGTCAGCTTTGCCGTCAATCCAGATCCATATACGGATAAGGAAGCATACGTCCGCGCCGTAGAAGATGCGCGACTGGCATTCGAGGCAAATCAACCTCTGACAGCAGACCAAAAGGCGTTGGTTGTGGAACATGGATTTAATCGGACACCCGGTGAGTTGGATTACCGTGGTGGTCCTGATGCTTTTGGTTACACCTTTGTGGATAGTCAGGAACCTGATGGTCCTGTGTATGAATGGATCGATATCTCTCAGACAGGATCGGATATCACGGGTTGGAGCGACGATGTCACCTTTGGTCCATTCAACATCGGTTTCGATTTTCCCTTCTATGGGGTTAATTACACCCAATTCTGGCTCTGCTCGAACGGTTGGATCAGTTTCTCCGCCGGTCAGGGACAGGCGTATTCCAATACTGCGATTCCCAATGCGTCAACGCCGAACAATGTGATCTTTTTCTTCTGGGACGATTTCGTTCCCGGTGGAGCGGATCATGCTTACTACCAGGTGGTCGATGGTCGATTGATCATCCAGGTTGTTTTTACTGATTGCGAAATCGAGCTTTTTCCCAACGGTACAATCACGGTTAACTATCTAAGTCCTTTCAGGAGGGGTCTCACCAGTGAGACGATCGGGCTTGAAAATTTAAACGGCACGGCGGGCTTGCAGGTCAGCTACAATGCGGATCCGGTGAATTATCCGATCGCCGGCAGCGCGCTGGAATTCAGATTGTCAGATATGGGTACTGTCAACGGCACAGTTACCGATGCCACTACCGGCGACCCACTGCAAAACGCTGAAGTGACCTTGTATCAGGACGGCGGCTTCTTCCGTTCCATCTTCACTAATGCTCTAGGTTTCTATACGGTGACGGTGGATGTCGGAGACTATGAAATCGGCGCGGAGGCGGAGTTCTACGTCGATTCCGACCTGGTGCCGATCACCATCGAAGATGATGTCACCATTACGGTCGATTTCGAACTGGCACAAGCGGAAGCACCCCAGATTGGTGTGGATGTCGAAGCGTTGGAGTTTTTCTGCCCCTGGATGGATT
>CAZCRQ010000430.1:0-1971 GCA_964501095.1 uncultured bacterium
TCTCGCCCATGACACGGGTGTCCCGCCTATGACACGGGCGGGACGCCCGTGCTACGGTGGAAACAATGCCGTCAAAATAATATGAACCATTAGTTCCTTTGATGATCATGAATTGCTCTTAGCAGAGATTTTTCCACGTTATGAATCATCTTATCAAAGGTGAATGTCTGAACGATCCGTCTCTTTCCCGCTTCACCCATGGCAGCAAGTTGCGCCGGATTCGCTTCCAGTTGTAAGAGCAACTCTTTGAACGCTTGGCGATTCCCAACCGGCATAAGCCATCCCGCCTTGCCATAGTCCAAGAGGTAAGGTACATCGCCGACAGGGGTCGCAGCTACCGCAACTCCCCGTACCATCGCTTCCATCAAGCTGTTCGGCATTCCTTCTTCTTCAGAGGGAAGCAGCACCAAGTCCATACTTCCCAATACCTCCTGGACATTCTCAACAAATCCGAAAAACCTGACACGATCGGTCAGTTTCCATGTTAAAACCTGATTTTTTAGAAAAGCCTCCCTATTCCCACGTCCGAAGATCAGCAATCTCCACCGGTTGTTCGGAGGAAGTTCAGAAAACACCGCAATGAGATCCTCCACTCGTTTGACTGCGGTCAACCGCCCGGCATAAGCGGCATGAAGATATCCATCGGGCAGGTTGAATTTCCGACGATATTCTGAGCGTCGGTCGGAAGTCTGTGGAACCTTGATCCCATTGGGAACAACATCGATGCGGTCGGGCGAGATCCAGCCGAAGGAGAGATAGAGATCGCGGATTTTTGTGGAGTTAGTCAGTATCCTGTGGGTAAAAGAATAGGTGATCCGGTGACGGAAAGTATTTAAGATAATAGGGAAACCGTTTCGATGGACAACAGGCAGATTGAGCAATTTAGCTGCGACTCCGCCGGTGCGGACATCTTTGTTATGATGAACAACGAGAACCTCGGTTTTAAAATGACGGAGAAGTTTGCTCAGAATAATGATGGTACGCGGCGAGTAATCGATGTCCACCGGCGCGACATTTCCTTGCAATCCCTGGTGATGTGCCTGCGTTGCCATCGACGCACCCACTCTCCCAATGACCTGCACCAGATGTCCCAACGCGTGCAATCCCGCGGCGGTTGCGAGAGTCCAGCTTTCTCCGCCGCCCCAATCACAATCCCGAGCGAGATTTATAAACGTGATCCGCAATATCTTTGCCCTTTGCCCTTCATCAGTCTTCCTCGACATAGAGTAAAACCCTCACTACCCCGCGTCCCTCATCGACATAAGTGGTGGACAATTTAAAACCGTCATTGGAGATTACAATATCTTTGCGTTGTTGCATTGTCTGATCGATGATTTTTCGTTCCGGAGGGGTGAGCATCCGTGGGCAGTTGAAACGTTCGGAAAGGAGCCGACTGGTGACGTTGCCATTATCGACAATGGTAAGCACTCCGGGGACAAACGCCAGACGTCTTCGTGCGATCACTTCAAAGGATGCTTGAGGAAAACAGGCTTTCAGCTCACGTATGCTTCTCCAGGCTTGGGGGGCAAAGTCTTCCTCGGGAAGAATCAGTTGGGAAGCCAACCTGTTTGCTTCCTGCTCCTCTTCGGGTTTGATATTGCCGTGATGTCCTTTTAAAATATGCGCGATCTCATGCGCCAGGCTGAAATTGCTGCGCTCTGGGGGAAGCGTGGAATCCAGCACCACCACCCGCCCCTCTTCACCTTCATATTTATAGGCTTTGACTCCTCCGGGCAAGGGGGATTCATATTTAAGTATGACGCCGTGTTTCCGGGCGAAATCCTGCGCCCAGTTATTTGATCGATCAGTATTACCGTTTCTCAAATCTAAAGCCCCATATAAGTAGCATGGACGTCTCGTCCATGTCGCGGGCGGGACGCCCGTGCTACGGTGGGATCAATGTCGTCAGCCAGGTAGTCAGCCAGGTAGTCAGCCAGGTAGCCCGGACGCGCCGTCGTCCGGGAAAATGAC
>CAZCRQ010000431.1:0-1935 GCA_964501095.1 uncultured bacterium
CAATTCCCTGGAATGCTCAATCTCTGGCGTCCGGAACCTATATTTTCAGAATCCATCTTGACGAAGGGAATTATTATATAAAGAGTAAGCTGCTGCGGTAAAGCTTTATATTTCATCGATTCAGATAAAGACTACGAACGCCTTACTCTATTTTCTTGAATAATCTTGGCAGGAAATAAACTATAATGAATCCGAAGGAGAGAGAGAGCCAGGTTGGGATCCCCAATCCGATGGGGAGATAGCCGATGACAACTGCCGATCCGGCGCCGAGCAGAGCATAGGGCATCTGGGTGCGGACATGGGCGATATGATTGCAACCGCTTGCCAGGGAGGAGAGAATGGTGGTGTCACTGATCGGGCTGCAATGATCGCCGAAGGTAGCGCCGGCGAGGATAGCTCCCACACTGCCGAGAAGAATTGAATGTGCCGCTATTGCCGGGAGCTGATTATCCAGGGCAAGGGTGTGCGCTAGCGGAAGCGCAATTGGAACCAGGATCGCCATCGTACCCCAGGATGTTCCAGTCGAGAAGGAAATCAGAGCCGCAGCTATAAACACAATTGTTGGCACAAATGAAGGTGAGAGGAATCCGGAGGCGAATTTAATCACCACCTGCGCGGTGCCCAGCCCTTCACACACATTCCCCAACGACCACGCCAGCAAAAGAATGACAATCGCGGGAAGCATCGAACGAAAACCTTCCATCACCGCCTCCGAGATGTCCTTCACTTTCATTCGTGCAATCATGGCGCTTAAAAGTCCCGCCGCCAGCATTCCTAGAAACGATGAGACCAGGAGCACCGCCGAGGAATCCGCCTGACCAAATATCTCAAAGAGACGGGCATCTTCTGTCACCGTGGTTCTCCCTGAAAGATAAAGACCGAGAAAAGTGACCATGATCACTAGGAGAATCGGGATCGCTGCGATCCAAACTGCCCCTTTCGCCATTTTCTTCAGACGAGTCGGTTTGCGTTTAGTTTTCTCGACAACGCTGGGGTCGTTGCCAGCAAGAGTCTGTTTCTCGACATGGTACATGGGACCGATGTCCCGATCCCATTTCGCAATGGCAAACACTAGAACAATGGCGAAAAGGCTGTAAAAGTGATAGGGGATCGCCTGAATAAAGAGTATATAGGCATCGCCAAGTTCGGGAAACGCAGCCGCGGCATCGCGCAGCAGTCCGACTTCGAAACCGATCCAGGTGCTGATCACAGCAATGGAAGCCACCGGCGCGGCGGTGCTATCCACAATGTACGCCAGTTTCGCCCGGGAGATTTTCAGTTGATCGGTGTATGGACGCATCGTCTGCCCAACTATCAATGAATTGGCGTAATCGTCGAAAAAAATAATGATCCCCAATAGCCAGGTGAATATCATCCCGCCGCGTCTCCCCTTCGCCAGCTTGCTGAACACCTGGACAATTCCTTGTGTCCCTCCAGCCTGTGTAAATATCCCTACCATACCCCCGAGGAACATGGTAAATAATATGATGGCGGCATGGCTCCTATCAGCCAATGCCGACCAGAGATGAACTGTGAGAATTTGTGTGAAGGCATGAATCAAATTGCCCGAACATAACAAATAGCTGCCTAGTGCGATTCCTAAGAGGAGGGAAAGGAAAACTTCGCGTAACAGCAAGGCGGCGAAAATGGCGATCAGCGGTGGAAGAATCGCTGTCCAGGAATAATTTAAAATGGGGACATCTTGCGTTGCGAAAACAGGAACGATGAAGAATAATGCTATGGCAAGAGATACAACGGTGATCAATACCTTTCGAGATTGTTTCATCGGTTTGTGTCGGTTGAGACGTGCGACATTTTTCGGAATGTACGACCAGTTAGAAATATGAGGCAAGAGACATGTAAGTCGGGATCGCCGAATCCGACCAAAAAACAATCCCGACTCATGGTGGTGTCAGCCGTCCTCGGCTGACACCA
>CAZCRQ010000432.1:0-1924 GCA_964501095.1 uncultured bacterium
ACTACCTTACTGAAGTCGGTTAATCACAATGCCGTGGTTTTGTGAAATATAAAAAGAAACCAAGTATCTGCAGTTTAAACTGTTCCTCTTTGCTTTGGTGTGATCCAGGGCAATTAGCATTAATTATAATCAAAGTGATCAAGTGAAACAAAATTGAGGAGAGCCCAAAAAGAGAGCCCGAACTTGTGGGGATTGGATCATACTTGTCTAATCGTCGGGAAGTATGGCGACAAGGTGATCATGCCGACACCGAAGCCTATCCTCACTGAGGCGGGGAATGATCTCGACCATCCGTGACCAAAGCCTGTCCATTCGTAGGCGAGACGTCCAGGTAACCTTTTCTCTTATTTCCCATACGGCAGTGCGATCGGTTCAAGCTTCACCATTTGTTCCAGAATCCGGAAATCCTGCTCCTCTTTTTCCTTTTCGAGCAAGTCCGGCAGGATGACGACTACCGCCATCATGAACCAGAACGGCTCCATGATTCGCACAATAATAAAGGTATTGGCACCGATGGCATGGGTCAGGAGCCCGAAGTAGGAGGCAATAAATCCGACCAGAATCCCATGATAGACAGGAAAGTGTGACTCCTCGATTCGAGCCAGACTCTGTTTAGCTGTTTTAAATATCCCAACCAGCACCCAGATGAAGAGTGAAAGTCCGACAATTCCTGTCTCCGCGAGCACTCGGAAAAACTGCGCATCTTTGAATCCGGCTCCGGTTACACCCCATCCCAGAATCGGACGCTCCATCCACTGCTTCAGTGTCAGAGACCAGGATTGTATTCGCATGGAAGTGGAAGGGTCCAAACTTGTCTCCCCGAAATCTACCACATCCTCTCGCATCTCATTTTCCTTGGAAAAGGTATAATCGACCCGTTCCAAAACCGCCCGGGGCATAAAAATCGGAGAAATTGCCGCAATCAACACCAAGACAAGAATAATGGAATTACGTTTCTTTGAAATAATAATCATAGTTACAATCGCCGGGAAAAAAGCCAGCCAGGAGGAACGTGACAAAGTGTAAGCGAATGGTATCAACATGAGAATTAAAAATAACCCCAGACCAAAGATAGTTGTCTTCTTCTTCACACCAGTCATCATTCCGATGACAAGAAACATGATGATGACAAGATAGCCACCGAGGGTGTTCGCTTCACCCCCTTCACCCTCGAAGGGTGAAGAGACACGTACACCGGAGGGAATCTGCACGATGGCATAGATGGTGACCACGAAAGCCGTGATGAACAATAACCGTAAGTATCGTTTCAGGGTTTTCATCCGCTTCAAATAGGATGTTACCATGAAAAAGATGAGAAAATACTGGAAGTATTTCACATTATATAGCAATCCTACCAGGGGTTTCACATTTCCCAGGAACATTCCCAGAACCGTGGCGAACAACGACACGACCAGATAAGCGAAAATCGGCTTGTTCATCGGTGTCTTGATAAACACGCCCATATCTTTGTTCAACGCTACCTTCGCCAGCCAGGAGAGGGTGATCAAGCCGAGCAGCAGGTCATCGATGCGGATGACGACAGAACTATGGGTGCCATGGACGGTGGAATCGCCGAAGGTAAATTCGGGAGAAAGCAGCATCGAAAGAATGAGGAGTGAAATCGCAAAATCGGTATAAATAAAGGCAAAGATAAAGACCGCGCTGCCTAAAAGAACCACAAGCGCCACGATTTCGTTGTCGCCAACCATACGGCTGAGTCCGAGAGATGATACTAGAATGACAATCAATGCCAGAATGGTTACAACCTTCGGATTGCTGGTAATAGCTTCTTTTGGTGATGAGATTCTCATGGTTCATACCTTAGGCGAAAGGGAAAAACCAGGTAGCCCGGACGCACCGTCGTCCGGGGAAGCAGGTAGCCCGGACGCACCGTCGTCCGGGGAAATGACGCATGTTTATCCAA
>CAZCRQ010000433.1:0-1893 GCA_964501095.1 uncultured bacterium
ATACCGGAACATATGGTGGATCAGGGATATATTTAACAACTTGTTCCGCTGGTCAGGTGGAGATCGACAGTTGCCGTGTTATTGACAACGGCATCGATGGAACAATCTATAGCCCTGGTGTTTTCTTATATGACGCCGACCCGGAGATCACCCGCACCGAGATCACCGGCAACGGCTGCGGTATCTGCGCATACGCCTCCTCACCCGACCTGAACACCTACGACTTCACAGGTTACTCCACCCGCCATAATGATATTCATGAAAACGGCGGTTCGACTCAGTCCGGTTCTGACGGTGCTGAAATCTTCCTCTCCTGGTATTCAAGTCCGGTTGTAAAATACAACAATATTTACGACTTCGGAACCAGTTCTCCGAATGGGTATGCTCTTTACAATGACTTGTACAATGTTATGTCCATCACCGCAAAAAATAATTGGTGGGGCACCAGTTATCCTGGAAGTTACGAAAGCAGCTTATTCTGCCAAGACGGCGGCCAGGTAACATACTCACCGTACGAGAGTAGCGCAATAGTTGATGACGGCGAAGAGGATCCTTTCGAGATAGCAATGATTCACTGGGATAGAGATGAGTTCGCCGACGCGGCGGAACTACTAGCCGAGACCGCCAGCGACACCGGCGTGGTGGGTGTGAACTCGATTCGGTATCTGGTGGGTTGCGAAGGCGAGATCGAGAATGGGAACTACCTGCAACTGCGGGAGTGGTTGCAAGACCTAAGCGAAGAGCACCGCGATCCGCGGGTAGCCAAGGTCGCCCAGCGGTTTGCCACCCACTGCCTAACATTGAACGGCGACTACGAAAACGCGATGGAAGAATATGACCACGCGCGGGAGAATGCCGAGTGCCTGCAGGATTCGGTAATGGCGGCGTTGGACTGGTTGGCTGTATATGAGCTGGCATCGGGCAATGAAGTAAATGCTGCAGGTGAGAGCGTCATGCAGCGGAGGCAGCATTTGATATCCATGATGAAGGATCGGGAGGCAATGGAAAACCGAAGAGCATTACCGAGTGAGTATGCTATATCTGAAGTTTATCCAAATCCTTTCAACTCCACAGTGCGAATCTCCTTTGCTCTACGAGAGGCTGGAGACGTTAAGCTGAGCATTTGCGACCTGAATGGTCGACTGATACAAACTCTCCTGGAATTTGAATGCGCAGCGGGGACACATACAGCAATGTGGGATGCTTCATCAATGCCATCCGGGCTTTACTTGGCGCGGTTGAAGTGTAACGGACATCCAGCTATGAGAAAGCTAACTTTGATTAAATAGCGTGTTTCTAACTTTAGATCCCCCGGCGGTTCCACTGCCGGGGGATCTAAATTTTTATGATACCTTCTTCACATTTTTATCCTCCGAATGACCTCTTCCCCACCCACACAGACATCTTGACCTTTCCCGATCTCAAACGGCATCAAAACCACCTTAACATCCCCGTCACCCGGTTCAATCATAATCTCCTTCACAAACGCCCTGACCAGCAGCCGCTTTTCCTGAATCGTCCCGCCCGCAAACACCGTCTCAAACTCCCCCGCCAATTGCACCGCCTGATCGATCAGCCGATCGATCTCCGCCCGTCGGGCTCCGGCGGCTTCGAGTCCCAGACGCTTTGATTCCAGAACAGCTGATTCCCGCTTAAGCTCGACGAGACGTGCATCGACGAAGTCGCGGTTGGTGGAGGTGAGGTTGTCGATCAGATTGGCGATGGTCTGCCGCACCTCTCGCAAACGAGCCTCCACCCGATCCAGCTCCTCGCCGATTTGCAGCCCGCCTTCAGCAAGCTCAACCTCGACTAGCTTTCGTATTTCCAATAATCCTTCTGGCGTGTCGAAGTATCTTACGAGTATCGCCTTTATCTGATCCACCACCCACTTCT
>CAZCRQ010000434.1:0-1886 GCA_964501095.1 uncultured bacterium
ATTCAGCATCTGTTGCAACGCCTTGAAGTTGCCATCGGGAAAATGACAGGCGATGAAGGAAAAACGCAAGAGACACTTAACAAGATCGTACTAATTCAGATCTTCTAATAATGTTCTATTATCTCGCCGCGATATTGTATGTTTTCGCTTCCTTCAGTACATCATTACGAAAATGGCGGCTCAACTTCTCTAGCGTTCGTAAGTCTACCTTCCATCCAAGAATAGCCGGTAGAGCAGGGCACCGAAGGATGGCTGAACTGCACCAGCTTTATTGAATCTGAATCACCTCCGGTTTGGTTTGTTTAAATTGTGGCATACACATTCCGACCTCGGCGCCCAGATAGGTCGGGTCACAGATAGTATAGCGCGTTTTATTGTAAACCAAGGTTTCTCCTTCCACTTGCTGGGGAAATTGCACTGCCGTGGCGATGTGTCCGGGATAATCCAATCCGATGACGTTCAGGTCCAGCAATTCACGCACCAAATAGGCGAAGAGAACCGAGCGATCCTCGCAATCTGAATAAGAATAATAGAGGGTCTCTTCCGGGAACATGTACTTTTCAAAGCCAAAATTCTCCTCATCGGTTTTATAGGCGAATCCGATCTGCACGAAACGCAATAGGATATTGACTGCTTCCAAGTTCGATTTTCCGGCGATAAGTGGCTTGAGCTGTTGCAACAGCTTCTCACGAGTTTGCTGCGCCATTGTCCCTTTGAAATAGACCTCGAAATCTGTTTGCGGATAACGGAAGAGCAGATCTGTGACTGACTGATTGAGAGTCAGGTCGATTTTATAAGCTGTTCCATCGTAACTGAAGGAAACGTCTCGTTTATACTCAAACGGGGCAAGATCGGGCGGCTGGTCATATTCAAGCTGCAATTTTCGATTGGCTGACGGGTATGTTCCGGTAAAGATGAAGAGCGACTCGGCTTCCTTCAGTTGCGGTTTGAATGTCAAGAGATAGTACCGGGTATCATTGATCGAGAAAAACTGGACTTCATAAATGTTGTGATCCGCTGGGGTCATTAGATAGACCGCAGCGTCATTATAACCCAGGCGCATGTCATACCCGGACTTGATGAGAAGAAACCAGGTCAGCAGGATCGCTTCGTTCTCTGACTTGGGATAGATATTCGACGCCAACTGATAGGTCATCAGCATATAGAGCCAATCGTTCAAAGCCTTCTGTTCCCCCAGTCGCCGCAATTGATCAATAAGCACCCCGGAAGGCGCCAGACTCATCTCTTCCCAGAATTTCGCAATCGCTTCATTGTCAACCGGTGAGGCGAGTCCGATCGCTTGAAATCTGGTCCGCTCGAAACGAAAACCCGCCTGGAATACGGGGAGGTAAACAGTATATTTATCTTCCGGACGGGGAGAGGCTGGAGGGATTGGAGGTTGGGTAATTGGTTCCTCCTGTTTCACCGGTTCCGAAACGGGTAGTGGCGGTTCAATCTTTCGTTCCGGCTCTGGCTGTACTAATGGAGGAGACGGCTCCTCGACCGGGGGTGGAGGAGATACGGGAGGGATTGGTTCCGGCGCGGGAAGTGGTGGTTCCAAAGATGGTATGGGAGACGGTTGTGGCGGTGGCGGAAGAGTACTTGGATCGAAATTCGGAGCAGTGGGAATGGTCACCGGTTTCGGTGTTTCATCCAATTTCAATCCGCTGAAAGCGGCAAATTGCTCCCATTCTTTCTTCAGAAAGTCGACATATTGACGATCTTCCGCCGAGAGAAAGTTCTCATAAGCTTGTTGCTGCTCCTTTTGCCAAGCTTCAAAATCGCTTTGGGCAGACAAAAGCCAGTCGCTCGGGAAGCAGGTAAAAAACAAACCAATTAGGATGGGGAAGAACGAAATCGTTTTCATGGTTGCCCTCTTTATCAGG
>CAZCRQ010000435.1:0-1869 GCA_964501095.1 uncultured bacterium
GGATTGGATAGGATTTTTCGGCAGGCAGCGTCCTTTACATAGACCGCGTTCGGCAGGTTGTCCACCAGAGTACGCAGCAGTTTCCTCTCGGCGGCCAGCTCCTCCTCCACACGCTTGTGCTCGGTGATGTCTCGGAACGTACTGAGGGTATAGAGCTGATCCCCGATCTTTACATGCCCCACAGAAATTTCTATATCCCTGATCGCACCGTCTTTCCGGATAATCTGATAGGCAAATCGATTGTCATAATATTCGCCTCTTTCCACTTTTTCCATATATCCCCGAATTAAGCCGCGAAACGCGGGTGCAACATGTTTTAAAAGCGGTGCCTCTGTGAATTCCTTCAAGTCATCGAAGCCGTAGATCTCCAACAGAGCCGTATTCGCGTCGATAACCTTGTTCCCAATGGAGAGGCCGATCCCCTCCAGTGAATTTTGAAACAGGTTTCGATAGCGTTCCTCGCTCTCCTTTAAGGATTCCTCAGCCCGTCGGTGCTCCGTGATGTCATAGCCGTACAAGTCGGCATAATCAGTCCCCTCGATCGGAATGACATCAATCGAAAAAATCCGATTTTCACATGACACTTCGGCCGTCATCCGCTTCAGGTTGGACAGGGAATCATTGATCCTCTTCTTCCACGTGAGGGGAAGGATTTCACCCTTTTTACATTTCCAATGTTCGAGCAGCGGCGCGCTCGACCGGTTGGCATAGATCAGGATTCCGCCTTTCCCGACCCGCAAAACCGGATTGGGATTCTCGGCGGGAAAACGCGCAAGCTCCTCGAGCGTCATCGTTGGTTCCCGCGCCGTCCGCTTCTCCTGCCTGCATGGCTTCGCCTTCCCGGTGGACAGCTTTCGAACTTTCTTTTTCCCTGATTTCAATTTGTCGTCACGGATCGTCATAATCATCTCCATCAAAGCAATGCCTGGATTACCGCGGAATCCACTTCTGCGTCCATCCTTGCTCCTCGGAAAAAACGATTTTCATATTTGAATTTGACAGCGATCGCATTCCACGAGGTTTGCCGCGGGGAGCTTTAATTGTGCTTATTTAAAGCATTTCGGACCATTGATCGTTTATCAGAGTCTCCCGGTACAGGAATCTTAAAATCGACTCTGCACTCGAATCGAATCTGACAGCCTCCAGCGACGTGAATATTGGTACAAGCCTGATGGATGATCAGATTATACGTCAGAGGATATGATAAAGATTGGGAAAATAATCGTGAATGTCAAGAAAAAATCAACCGGAATATCATTACGGATAAGGGATCACTGCCGGCACAATCAAAAAAAACTCTCGATAATTGAAAAATAGGACTTTCAGAATCTATGAAGCCTGAACTTGAAAATGAACTGACCCCGATATTGTGGACACACCGAAAAGATCGTCTATTAACATTAATCACTTTATCGGAGGTGTGTCATGGTTTTAACTGGTCCTCGCAAGTATTACAACAGAGAGTTCAAGATCAATGCCGTCAGCCTAGTAACAGAAAGAGGCCGGAAGACAGAAGAAGTTGCCCACGATCTGGGTATCCATCCGAGTGTATTGAACAGATGGAGAAGGGAATTGGAAAAGGAGAAAGAACAAGCTTTTCAGGTGATTGGGCATCTTCGTAATAAAGACGAAAGAATCAGGCAGTTAGAGAAGGAGCTGGAAGACACCCGAGAAGAACGAGACATATTAAAAAAAGTAGTGGCCATCTTCTCAAAACATCCGAAATGAAGTTTGTTTTTATCAAGAACTTCAGCTCCGAATTTCGGATTAAGAAGATGGCGGATGTCTTGGGTGTCAGTCGGAGCGCTTATTACGCCTGGAAGAAACGCGGATTAAGTCGATGGTCGATAGAAAACAACAGTCTGCTGG
>CAZCRQ010000436.1:0-1842 GCA_964501095.1 uncultured bacterium
TGAAGAGGTCGTGTTCGTAAAATCCGTCGCCGTGGCTGGTGCTTTCGTGTTTGGCCGTTTTAAAGATATCGCGGCCCGACAGGGTGACAGAAAGTTTCCGGTCCAGGAAATCCTTCCTCACTGCGAGGTTAGACCTGAAGGACCCCTGCTCTGTTCCTTGAGCCGTGGCCGAAGGGCCCTCGTAAGAGTTGGTCCACTGCAGGCGCACGTCTCCCGGCAGCTTGAAGGAAGCATTCAACTGGCTTTCCCAGTTTAAACTCCTGTTATCCACATGTTCATCGGAAATGGTTCCCACGAGACGGTAATGGTACAGATCGAAACTTCCAAAGATCTCCAGCCATTTTGTGAGGAGAAGATTGGTCGAGAGCTCTGCTCCCAGGGAATAATCCTTGTTCAGGTTATCATGGGTCTGAACCATGATGCCGTCATCACGCAGAGTGGAGATATTTGTTATTTTATTCTTTGTGATACGGTAATAGGCATCCAGGGCTACGTATGAATCCTTGAATTTTTTCTGGTAGTTCAGCTCGTAGGAGTCGACGTATTCCGGTTTAAGCTCGGGATTTCCGATGCGGATATTATACGGATCGATGTAATTGGGAAAGGGATCGAGATCCCAGCCATGGGGGCGGTTGACACGGCGGCTGTAACTGGCAAGGATCTGTTGGTTCAGTGGAAGCTGACGCGAAAGGTGTATCGTAGGGAATGGGTCCAACATATTGAGGATGTAAGCCTCCGGTGATTTCACATCCTTGATCCAGCGGTAGGTATATTCACCGCGTAATCCCAATTGATATTCAAAGCCGAGCCATTCATTGGCGTACATGGCATACAGGGAATGGATGTCATCTTTGAAATCCATGGCGCTGCTGTAAAGCTCGTTATCGATCCATGAACCCTGTGGATAGTCATAATTCTGAAAGAGGTAGGTGCCGTTTTCCTCGGCTAACCGGCTTTGGTAACCTGCCTGAAACGATCCTTTTTCACCGATGGGCAGGGTATAATCTACCTTTATCCTCAGTTCATGCGAACGGTCATCTTCACGTGTTCTGTTGAAGACGGGATTCTGGTCGATGAGAACCCAGTTGCTGTCGGTTTGATAATCGTACTGATCCTGATCTTCTATGCCTGTCCGCCGGGAATAATAAACCATCCCCTCAAGCCTATGTCCCTTGTCATTGAATTTATGCTGGAAGTTAAGTGTACCGGTATAGAAATCACTTGATCGGTCAAAGTTATAATTTGACAATGAATAAGCATCCGTTGTCGCAGGGTTGGTGTAAATGTACTGATGTGACGGGTTATCCCTGCCAAAGTCAAATTGTCCAAGCCGGCCCGACAACGAGAGGGTGGTCTTGTCGGAGAGAAAATAATCCAATCCTCCGGTGACACTGTATCCGTGCCGTTTCATAGTCATCTGCGAGGTTGTGGTGCGGTATTGGATCGTATCATTGAGGTAGGTCTCATTGTATGAGGTCCGGTTCCCGCTAAACCTGTTGCTGCCATAATCGGCACCCAGATTGAAATTGATTTTTTTTAGCCTGTAATTCAATAACAGGTTCGACCGGTATTTATCGCCGGTGCCGGCGGAAGCGTTGATGATACCGTTCAAGCCTGTTTTGACTTCTTTCTTCATGATCACATTGATGATGCCGGCGGTGCCGTCGGGATCATATTTCGCCGAGGGGTTGGTGATGATCTCAATGCGGTCGATAGCCGAGGCGGGGATTTGCTGTAGTGCGTCACTGTTGTCGAGCACGCTGGGGCGCCCGTCGATGAGCAAGGTGAAGTTGGGGCTACCACGCAGGGTCACGTTATTTTCAATGTCGACCTGTACGGAGG
>CAZCRQ010000437.1:0-1834 GCA_964501095.1 uncultured bacterium
ATTAGATACAGCGTTGAGTTATTACGATAATTCTATAAAAACACAGATTCTTCACTTCGTTTAGAATGACCAATTAGCGGAGATTTTAATGAACTAAACAGTTTTAAAACTATTATAGAGGAGAATCCATTGGCGCACGAAATGTTTTTAGCGGAAGATTTCTACGGCAAAGCGACAAATATCTATGCATCCACGATGATAATCGCCAGCCGCAGCCGACAAATCGCCGAACAGCAGCGTAAAGAGATGGATGCTTACCTGACTTCTCTGGAGATGACAGAGAAATATGAGGAAGGTGAAGAGGGGCTGATCGAGGATACTCCGGTCTTTCACGAACCCATGCTGCAATTTGAAAAACCCACCATCTTGGCTCTGCGCGAGATGATGTCGGATAAATTAGTCCTGGTTAACGAAATGGAAGAGGAGAAAAAGGAGGAGCTGCCTTCCTCAAGCCCCAGCGCCTATCCCTCGAAGTTGAGTCTGACGGAAGACGACTCTTCAGCCGAGCATGAAGAATAACGATTCGACAAGCACTGATGACCTGGTTGGACGCCGGATACTGGTGATCGTCAGCGGCGGCATTGCGGCGTATAAGGTGGTCGAAGTAATTCGCCGGTTGAAGAAACGGGGTGCAGAGGTCAAAGTTATCATGACCAAATCTGCAACCCGTTTCATTCAGGCGACGACCTTCTCCACGATTTCCGGGCATCCTGTTGGTCTGGAGATGTTCAACGAGAGTGGATTGTTGAATGTCGATCACCTCTCTTTGCCGCATTGGGCGGAAGTGATCCTGATAGCGCCCGCCACAGCCAATCTGCTGGCAAAAATGACCGCCGGCTTGGCGGATGATCTCGCCAGTACCGCTCTGCTCGCCGCCAAATGCCCGATTATAATTGCGCCCGCGATGAACTCCGCTATGTTCGAGCATCCAGCGACGCAGAGAAACCTGGAGATCTTGCATAAACGCGGCATTCACCAAGTGGGACCTGAATTTGGAGAAATGGCGGCGGTGGGTGAGGAAGCGGGATTGGGACGTTTGAGCGAGCCGGATCAGTTGCTGCGCGCGATCGTGCGCCTATTTTCCCAGCAGGATTTTGCCGGAAAAAAAGTGGTTGTCACTGCCGGTCGGACTGAAGAAAGCATCGATGCGGTTCGAATACTGACCAATCGCAGCAGCGGACGCATGGGTGTTGCCTTGGCGGAATCGGCACGCGACCGTGGTGCGCTGGTGATCCTAATACATGGTCCGATGGAAGTGTCACCGCCTGATGGTGTTCAAACCTATAAAATCGGTTCGGCTCTCGAATTGCTTGAAGCGGTGCGATGCGAGGCTCCCGGCGCCGATTACATCTTTTATGCCGCCGCAGTTGCCGATTGGAGACCAAAAACCACCTATTCCGGCAAATTGAAGAAGGAAAGAGACACCAAACCTCCAATCCTCAAACTGGTGGAAAATCCCGATATTGCAAAAGAAACCAGCCCTCTCTGCGCCGGAGTGAAAATCGGATTTGCCTTGGAAGAAAAAGTGGATTATTCTCTGGCGCGGGAGAAGTTGCAATCAAAGCGGCTCAATGCGATGGTATTGAATACGACCGACGCTATCGGCGCTGAAGTCGAGGCTGTTGTCTGGCTCGATGATCGGCAGCAAGAACGAGAGCATCCTTTGGCGGAGAAGAGAGTTCTGGCGGATTGGCTTCTCGACCAGGCACTGGCTTACAAGCCTTAGCTGATAATAAAGTATCATTCCCACGAAACAGGTTGTACGAGAATGGGAAAACCTCATTGGGTGCCCTGCACTACTTGTTGTGCAGGAAGTATAGATAGATGGCTATTC
>CAZCRQ010000438.1:0-1783 GCA_964501095.1 uncultured bacterium
TGTTGGGCTGCCGTACGAGATGGTAATCAACTCCAATCCCAGCTTGGCGTACCTGATGGAGGATAATTCCCTTCTGCTCCAGATTCTCACCATGGCGCATGTTTACGCCCATAACGATTTCTTCAGGAACAACCTTACTTTTCGCGAAACCCGTCCCGAATTTACCTTGGATGGTTTCAAAGCGAATGCTGATCGGGTGCGAAAATACTGTGAAAATCCAACCATCGGACCCCGTGCGGTGGAGGAGCTGCTCGACACCTCCCACGCCTTGTCGTTCAACTGCAAACGCTTCTCCCCATTGGCAATCCCCTCACGTCATCCCAAGACTCACGAGGAGGATCAGGAAGAACCGCCGGAAATCACTCAAGGCTTTGGTTATCAACCCAAACCGCCGCCAGACCCCCAGCCGATACGGAAAAAAATTCCGCCCAAACCGGAGGAAAATCTCCTCCTCTTCATCCGCGACCACAATCCATTTCTCGCCGAATGGCAGAAAGATTTATTGACTATCGTCCATAACGAAACCCTCTATTTCATTCCCCAGATCGAGACGAAAATCATAAATGAGGGCTGGGCATCGATCTGGCATAAGCGCATCCTAGAAAAATTGGAGCTGCCTGCTGAGTTGCGCCTGGAACTCTATGTCCGTCACAACCAGGTCGTCCAACCGATACCCGGCGGATTGAATCCCTATTATCTCGGCTATAAGGTATTTGAAGACATCGAAAAACGCTGGGATGAGCCGACTGAGGAAGAGCGTGAGGTCTTCAAACGCCCGGGTGGCGAGGGCAGGAAAAAAATCTTCCAGGTACGCGAAATCGACCGTGATGAATCGTTTCTCCGTCAATATCTGACCAAGGAACTGATGCGCGAGATGAATATGTTCCAACATGAAATGCGCGGCAGGGATCGTGTCGTCACTAAGGTCTCCTCCGAGGATGATTGGGAAGAGGTGAAACGCACTCTGCTTCTGAATGTCGGCATGAACTCCTATCCGATCATCAAGATTCACGACGCTGATTTTCAGGGGAATCGCTGTCTCTACCTGGTGCATCAGTATGAGGGACGCGAACTCGATTCGGAATACACCTCGCGCACCCTACGGTATCTCCAGAAATTATGGGATTCACCGGTGATCCTTGAGACAGTGCAGACAAACAAACGCGTCCGAATCAAGCTGGATAAGGTTAGCGAAGCGATCGAACCAGTAAAGGATAATTGAAAAAATACAGGAGGGGAAGGATAGCGATGATATAAATAATGATATAATAGATGATATGGTTATAAGCAGTGTGTCCCGGATAATACCGAAACGTTGTCCGGGTTTATTATTATTTGTGCCTTTGCTTCTTAGCTTCTTTGTGGTTTAGATTTTAAAGTTTGTGTCTTCATGCCTTTGCAGTAGGGGATTTTTTCCTTATCTTAAAAAAATTATGATGATGTCCTGAAATGATGACGATATCTGGGGAGTAAAGCATGAATCTAAAACTTCATAAGGCGATTTTTCATTACCTCTATTGTTGATTGTTATCTTGCTCTCCTGCGAGCTGGAGACCCCGCCGGAGCCGCCGCGGGACAATCCGCTCGACATCCACAATCCTGAGACCCACGGCGACCCTTATCACCTATGGGCGACTTTAGCCGATGGCGGGGTGCAGCTCACCTGGGATGCCGTCAATGTTCAGCCCCTGACCGGTTATGCCATCTACCGTAAAACCGATAATGGTGATTTTGTCCGTCTCGCTCAGGTCGGGCTCCAGACCACCTACACCGACCGCACCAT
>CAZCRQ010000439.1:0-1765 GCA_964501095.1 uncultured bacterium
TGTTTATGTGGTGTCAGCCGTCCTCGGCTGACGGCACAATATCACACCCCCACTTCTAATATCTTACGAACGTTACGTATCAGCGTCTCTTCAGAAACCGGTTTATCGAGATAGCCTTCTGGTGGAGGCACTGGGCGATCATAAATCAAGCTACGTAACTCCGGACGCCCAGTGATGATGCAGACCGGAATATCAGCAGTAGCTTCATCACGACGAAGTGCTTCGAAGACCTTTCCCCCATCCACTCCCGGCATCGATAAATCCAAGGTGACCAAATGGGGACGTTCCTGTTTAATCAAGGTGATAGCGGTATCTCCATCCCCGGCTTCCAGGATGGTGGCGCCATGATCTTCAAGAACTGAACCAAAGAAAACACGCAGGTCAGGTTCATCATCGACAACCAGTATCTTACGTCCCTCAAGCGGCAGTTTTACAGCGATTTCGACCGGTGGCACTTCCACTCTCACTTTTTCCGGAATCACCAAAGCATCTGCGACTAGGTTCACCAACTGTGTCACTTCCATATCCAACTTGTAATGCTTGATTAGATCATTAAGACCATCGACGCAATTATGGCAGGAGGTTACCACCACTTTGGCTCCGGTTGCTTTTAACTGCTCTGCCTTTATTTTTGCGGATTTCAAACGTCGCAGCGTATATTCGGACATCGACATCGCTCCTCCACCGCCGGTGCAGCAATAATTCTCCAAACGGTTGGGATACATCTCACGAAAATCAGAAACAACAAGATTGAGCAACTCGCGCGGCTCCTCGAATAATCCACAGCTTCTCGCCAAATTGCAGGAATCGTGATATGTGTATGACTTTGTGTTTTTTGTTTTATCTACTTTAATAATACCCTTATGAATGTAATTTAGCATGGTAATCACGGAGCTTTCCATTACAAAGGAGACATCTTTTCCTGCCCAATTTTGCCCTTCACAGCGGGTTGAACGGTATCCGTGACCGCATTCCGAAATCACCAATTTTACACCATGCAGCTTTTCCATCTTGTCATATACACGCTGGGCTACCGAAGCGCCTAGATCGTCGTCTCCGCTGAACAGTCCGAAGTTGGTCATATCCCACCCCTCACTGGGCATAGTCCAATTTTCTCCAGCGACATGAAAAATCTTTGCGGCATCGCTAATTGTTCGAGGGTCATATTTCACTTCACGTGGATTGATAGTATAGACAACTTTCGCCTTTGGTTTATCAATGGGGATCACCGCCTCTGGATCATCCAACTCCTCCTGAACTATCTCTTGCATCCATTCTAAAGTTTCAAGATAGTCTTCTTTGAGCACACCCATCTGGTTGCCGATCTCCCACTGATCCTTGCTAACAACCGCCACACCTTCCGGCATGATCCCCACCGAGACCAACAAACCACGCGCCATTCTATTATATGTGGCAAAATCCACTCCCATCGGGCAGTTGATCGAACAGCGACGACAATTAGTACATTTGCCAAAAACAATATCTTTCAACTCTACCAGTTCTTCATCGGTAAAAATACTCTTCGCCCCAACCCACCAAGGGAACACTCTGCCTGTCCAGTCAAAATGACGTTTGAATATCTTCCTCAACCGATCTGCTTTCCAAGCGGGTGCGTATGTGTAATCCCCAGGATTCGCCAGCACGTAATGACACGCTTCGGTGCACATTCCACAGTGAACGCAGGCGACCAACGATCCAACCATCTGACGATTTAGTTTTTTACCCAATCTATCAAGAATATATTCAGCTTTTTCCGATCTAACTG
>CAZCRQ010000440.1:0-1760 GCA_964501095.1 uncultured bacterium
CGGCTGACACCACCTTTGTCGTCCTCGGCTGACACCACCTTTCCTAATTGAAATTCATGGATTCCCACTTTCGTGGGAATGACACTCCGGGTAACTCCCTGGCATTCTCGGACAGCCTGTTCCGCGGGAATGACGCCTCGAGTGACTTCCCTACATTTTCGGACAGCCTGCTTCGTGGGAATGATGTCATCAATCCGTTTTCACATTATCGGGCAGTTTGCTTCGCAGGAATGACACCCAAACAAAATCAAAATAAACAATTGCGAAAAACCTTTCCTCGCCAAGGCTGAATTATCTACCCACTTAAAACAGCTAGGAATCCCCTAAGATATTTCTGATGGTCTCGATAAATTTCTCCCGATCGATGGGTTTTTCAAAGAAGGCTGTGGGGGGTGAAAGATGCGGATTATTGTCCAGGTAATGATGGAACTCGGAACTGACTCCGGTGACGATCAATACTGGAATGTTCCCGGTGATCGGCTCCTCCAGCAAATCGCAGTAAACCCGTAATCCGGATTCCGATGGCATCGCCAAGTCAAGCGTGATCAAGTCCGGATGATGTGTGTGCGCCAATTCCATCCCCCGAGCGCCAGACTCCGCCGTCAACACCTGAAAGCCATGATCGGTAAGCAGCGTGGCGAGGTAGACAAGCACATCCGGCTCGTCATCGACAATCAGAATTGTTTTTACTGAATCAGACATCGATCATGTTTTCTTCTTCAACGCTTCCAGGGCTCGTTTCAGAGCATCGGGATCGGCGGATTGAAGTTGTTGATTCAATTCATTCCGCAATTTCTCTTCTTCCGTATCGCTATTCTCTAGAATTTCCAAACCGAGCAGCTTTTTAACCGCATTCACATAATTCTGCGGTTTGACTGGTTTTTCGAGGTAGACTCCCGGACCGGACATAGTAAGTTCCTCGAAATCCATCTTTCCCAGCTCATCACGCGCATGACCGGTGACGATCAGAACGGGAATCGCCGCCCACTTCGTATTCTTCTGTAAATCACGGTAGAATTTTGCCCCGCTGCGCTGCGGCATCACTAAATCGAGTGAGATCAAGTCCGGCGCTTTTTGCTTCACACATGCCAACGCTTCGAATCCATCCGCGGCGGTGATCACTTGGAATCCAGCGTCCTCTAGGGCGATTTTTAAATAATTTCGCACATCGGATTCGTCATCCACGATAAGGACGGTTTTATCGTAAATATCACTCATTGATAGTCCTTTCTTGTGAATTATAACTACATTGTAACTACCTATCGTGTTCCATTATTCATCTCCTGCGCCAAGATTCGCAGGCGATCCAGCGGCAAATGAATGCGGAAAGTTGTTCCAACGCCTTCCTGAGTCACCATCTCAATTCGTCCCCCATGTTCCTGTACAATCTTCCGTGTGGTCAAGAGTCCTAGTCCGGTGCCTTTACCGCCTTTTGTCGTGAAAAAGGTGGTAAACACCTGTTTTTTGACCTCCATATCCATACCGATCCCGTTGTCCTGCACCTCGAAGAGCAGCTCTCCCTCTATTTCCCGAGTTCTTACAATCACGCGTTTGTCGGGCTCTTGACGGAGCAGGGCGGCATCGATGCCGTTGGAGACCAGGTTGGTCAGGCACGCCTGCATTCCGTCCACATCCAAAGGCGCCGGCTCCAGATTCCAATCCGCCTGTAATTCCAAGGCGACACCTTGCTTTTGCGCAGCATCACGGTACAACTCGACAATGTCGCGCGTGATATCGTTCGGATTGACAAGTCGAAGCGA
>CAZCRQ010000441.1:0-1756 GCA_964501095.1 uncultured bacterium
ATATCATACATCCTGCGTTCATTGCGCTTGGCGGGGTAATTAAGACTCATCACCTGGATAAGCAACTATTTATCAGATTGTTAGATGCCTTCCGCCAGGATCAAAGCGTCACCCGCTATCAAACCTGGAGTGAGGTAAAACAGTACGCTTCCGGTTCGGCGAATCCAATCGGACATCTGGTTTTGCGCTTGTATGGAATCGCTGATCCACGTTTGGATAATTATTCAGATTTCATCTGCACCGGCTTGCAATTGGTCAATTTTATCCAGGATATTCAGAGCGATTATCGGAATCGTAATCGCATCTACCTGCCGCAGGATGATCTCGCCCGGTTTGGTGTCGTTGAGGATATGCTGAATCATTCGCCGACACCTGCGCCGGTGAGGAATCTTTTAAAGTTTGAGGCGCAACGCGCTGAACGGCTTTTATTCAAGGGAAGACCATTGATAAAACTGGTACCGATTGCGCTTGGCAGGCAGTTGATACTGTTTCACGGCGGCGGACGGTTGGCGCTGCAGTGTCTCCGAAACAGGAAGTTCGAGGTCTCCGGCACTCGGATTCAAGTGAGCAATGTCTTAAAATTCGCCCTGATGATTCGATCCATTCGAGGAAAACCTCTGTGAGACATTTACATCACGCATACCATTATTGCAAGGAAGTGGTGAAGCGTTCGGCGGGTAATTTTTTTCTTGCCTTTCAACTTCTGCCGCGAACAAAACGGTACGCTATTTACGCTGTCTATGCCTTCTGCCGTGCTGCGGATGACGCTGTGGATGAATTACCGGAACCCTCGCTGCGTCGCGCGGCGCTGGAATTGGTCAAATCCGCCTTGGAGCGGGTTTATCGTGGGAAACCGCAATCGCCGATGGAAGTCGCCCTGGCGGACACTGTCGGTCGCTATCGTCTTACCAAACAGTACTTCGATGATTTGATAACCGGTATGGAAGGCGACATCGAGGAGGTTGCACTTTCCACTACCGATGAACTTGAGGAATACTGTTACCGCGCCGCGGGGACAGTCGGACTGCTTTGTCTTGAAGTCTTTGGAGTAGCGGGGGAGGCGGCGAAACGGTATGCTATTGCTCTGGGACGCGCTTTGCAACTGACCAATATGATTCGTGACATTCGCGCCGATGCCTGTGTGGGACGTGTCTATATTCCTCGAGAGCTTCTCGATCAGCATGGGGTATCGATTTCGGATATCGCCAACGGCTATGGTGGGCATCACTTTGAGTCTATGATCAATACGATGATTTCGCTGGCGAAATATGCTTATGAAGAAGCGGAAAAACACCGTCCGCGCAGCGCCGCCGCCAGATTGATCACCTCCGAAGCCATGCGTCGCGTTTACAAAGCACTGCTGGACAAGATCGAAAAGAATCCTCAGCAAGTTCTGGTGCGACGTGTGAGTCTGCCGCCCTGGCGGAAAGCAGGCGAGGTTCTGGCTGCGGTCACTTCACGTTAAATTCCGGTTCTTACATTTAGATTGAACTAGATATTGTTTAAAACAATCAGACAGTTACGCGATAAACGTTGCCCCGAATGCGGATCACGCATTCTTCGTCGCAGAAGGAGAGTTGGTCTGCTGCAGAAAGAAATCCTCCCCCTCTTTGGCATCTATCCCTACCATTGTGGTCAATGCAAGTGCGATTTTTATCTCGCTTATCGTTCGGTCATGGACTTGGAATGATGATCAATTCAGTTATTTTCCCGGACGACGGCGCGTCCGGGCTACCTGGCTGACTACCTGGCTGAC
>CAZCRQ010000442.1:0-1684 GCA_964501095.1 uncultured bacterium
TCAAAGTCACTATCGAACCTCAGGCCAAGGCGGCGTAAAGTATTTTCTGACTAACCCCCATGCCCGGTATAGGGCACAACGAAGGATGAAAATGGGGTTATTGCAATAATAAGGTGAGTCACGGTAATCCACTGATAGGTAATTTCGGCAGAAAAAACTTTATCAGGAGGAAGACCATGACTCGGAAGGATGATAGCAAAGTTATCAGGATCGTGCATCCCATTTGTTGCGGGTTGGATGTTCACAAAGAGAGTGTTTCGGCCTGTGTCATTTTTCCCGACGGCACTGGGGAGGAGCAATACGAGATCAAGGTGTTCGGCACATTCACGGACGACCTGGTGCGACTGCGGGAGTGGTTGACGGCATATGCTTGTCCGGTGGTGGCGATGGAGAGCACGGGAGTTTACTGGCGGCCGGTACATAATGTTTTGGAGGAAACGGTTCAAGTGGTCTTGGTGAATGCAAGGGATATGAGAAACGTTTCCGGACGCAAGACGGACATTGGAGACAGCCGGTGGATCGCCGGGTTGTTGCGTCATGGTCTTTTGAAGAGTAGTTTTATTCCTCCGCAAACGGTGCGACAGTGGAGGGACCTGACGCGACTGCGCAAGAAGTACGTTCAGTCGGCAGGAGACTACCGGAAGCGCACGCACAAGCTTTTTGAGTCGGCGAACATCAAGATTGATTCGGTGGTGTCGGATCTGTTCGGCGTGACGGGCCGTAACCTGATGCAACTGCTGGTTACAGACCGGAAACTGACACTTTCGGATATTCAAACCTGTGTTCGTGGGAAACTCAAGGGCAAAGAAGCGGAACTGTTTCGATCCATTCAGGGGTTCTTTACCGATCATCACCGGTTCGTTCTCAAGACGATCCTGAAAACGATCGCCATGCTGGAGGCGCAGATTGGGACGCTTGATCGAGAGATTCGCCGGGTCATGAAAGGACATGAGCCTCTATTGGATCGCATGAAAGAGGCGCCGGGCATATCCGATGTTTCGTCCTGCGATATTCTGGCGGAAATCGGTCCCACCTTGGATAGCTTTCCTACGGACACGGCATTGGTATCCTGGAGCGGCTTGTGTCCCGGCAACAATGAGAGCGCGGGAAAGCGCAAGAGCGGTAAGAGTCCCGTCAGAAAGCATCACCTGAAGACCATCATGCTGGAGGTGGCCTGGGCGGCAGTCAAGAAGAAGGGCTCCTACTTCAAGGACAAGTATTATCGTCTCAAGGCCCGCCGGGGAGCAAAAAAGGCGATTGTGGCGATTGCCCACCGGATCCTTCTGGGGATTTATCATGTCATCAAAGACGGGGTCGTGTTTCGGGATCTGGGGGAAGATTACCTGACGCGCAGAAACAAATCGCAGAAGGTCTTTCATCTCCGGAAACAGGCGCTTGCACTGGGATTCGATCTGGTCCCTCAAACGGCGCAATAAAACGTATGTGGTGAAGACATTCATTTTGGAGGTCGATTACGAACTGAAGCCTGTGAGCGCGTGAACTAACATGACCGGTCAGCTTTTGCACAACGAATTGTCGGCGCCCTCGTGGCGACCACGAATATAAAAATCACGATCAAGCTGATTGTTCATATGAATGTCTTTAATAATATGCGGTTATTTTCCATTTTCATATAAATTTTCATGCCGGGGCGGCACCCACGAACGATGAAAATGGTTTATAA
>CAZCRQ010000443.1:0-1680 GCA_964501095.1 uncultured bacterium
ATTATATACCCGAAAAACAGACCACCACACCAGGTTTTTCATTTTAACATCATTCTATCTTTTACTCATAATAGACTCCCTTTTACTCATGATAGACTCCGCCATTGCGCACACCTTTCCCCAGGATTACACCTTTTCCGAACGATGGGATGTTCTTCTGGATGCCGGGATTGGATGGAAGTATAACAGCATCATCCGTCCCCTCCAGATTCCTCAGTCATCAGAACAACTAACGCAAAACCTCCATTCATCTCCCGCCTGGTATACGGCACCTCTGATTCATTATACGGATCGTTGCCAGTCGATCTGCGAACGCAGCGCTGAAACACTCGCGATTCACGCCTTCCTCCAGGGAACTGCGCGCACCGAGCACCAGATAAGAGCGCATTATGACCATCTCGGCGTTCATGTCAGCACCTATGTAATTGCTG
The DNA here is from genome assembly GCA_964501095.1 of uncultured bacterium. Taxonomy (GTDB): domain Bacteria; phylum Electryoneota; class Electryoneia; order Electryoneales; family Electryoneaceae; genus CAZCRQ01. The sequence continues at coordinate 432 of CAZCRQ010000443.1, forward strand.
CCCTAGAGCGTAACTGGTATGCCAGAATGTACATACAGACGACCAACAAACCGGAAATGGCGCCGCATTATACCGGAATACCAAGGAAGATTTCCCGTCTGGGATTCAATACCAGCGAAGTGGATGAAGCGGTGATCGGCTATAAATCACGAAAGATTTCATTTGAATTTGGACGAGGACGTGAAATTCTTGGCGTCTCGACAACCGACAACCTGCTGATGTCCGGAAATAATCCCGCCATGGAGCGACTGGCGGTCCAGGTTAATATCCGCCGATTTTCCTTCCGCTATTTCTTCGGTTTTCTTGAGGCGATCGAGACGGATGAGGGTTCGGCGGTACGTTACCTCACCGGCAGAACCATCGAGTATCACAATGGAAATAACCTGGTACTCGGTTTAAGTGAAATCAGTTTGGCGGCGGGGATCAATCGACCAATCGATCTCGCCCTGCTCAATCCCCTGGTCATCGGGCTTGAAGTCGATCAGAATAACCGGGATAATACGATTAGTAATTCTTTAAATGACATGGCGTTAAGTTACGTCGACTGGCTGATTCGTCCCAATCTTCGCCTGAGTCTAGCATTTGCTTTGGATGAAGTCCAGTTGGATAAACCCGATCGGGCAAAAAACATCTATGGCTCACTCGGATATTATGGTCGCTGGGTATGGACACCCTGGCGTTCTCCTGAGATAATCTCGCTTTACGGATACATCGTCCGTCTGGACACTTACCTCTACCAGCATGGCAAAAGTATGCTGAACTGGGCATCCCGCAGCACTTTGTTAGGTTATCCGTTGGGCAATGACGCCGATCGGGTCGCGCTCGGCGTGAGAATCGTCAACACTTTCCCGCTGATGGTCGAAAGTGAAGTGGGCTACACCCGTCGTGGGGAAAATTCCCTCCTCGACAATCCCTATGCTAATTATTTGACAGTTAAAAAAGTTCCCTTTCCAAGCGGTGCGGTCGAGAAATTAGTCACCATGAGGCACTCTCTCTATGGTGAACCCGAGAAAAACATTCGTTTGCGGCTTGAGGTCGAAACTGAAATCACCGAGAACCGAAACTTCAAACTTGGACGTATCGCCTTGACTGCGCAGTATCTGCTCTCGCTGTCGCTGTGACTGAAGAAAGCGTAGCCTGGACGTCCCGCCCATGAAGTGTAGCCTGGGCGTCCCGCCCATGACACGTGCGAGACGCACCTGCTACGAGGTATATGGGCGTCTCCGCTTGCGAGGGTAGCATGGGCGTC
>CAZCRQ010000444.1:0-1649 GCA_964501095.1 uncultured bacterium
GACAAAGTGGGAGACAAAGAGGGGGACTGTAGAGAGTGCAATCTCCAGGCGTCCGTCGCCGGAGGCGCTCATACTCCCTGGAGGTGAATCTTCGACCTTTGACCTGTTGGGGCGTCGTTGCGGACTTGATTTCCTCGTATCTGCTTTCGCGGCGTCAGGACGGATTTTATTCGGCACGTGCGCTGGAGCGATCTGGCTCGGCAAGGGGAACCATCACCGAGTTCAGCCGTTGAATTTGATTGATGTCACCCTGGTACGCAATGCCTATGGCAGGCAGGTGGATTCCTTCATCGCCCCGATTCAAGTCAAGGGATTGGAGGAGCCATTTGAGGCGGTATTCATCCGCGCGCCTAAAATTGTGAAGCTAGGAAGTGACATCGAAGTAATGGCGGAATGGAAAGGGGATCCAGTATTTGTCCGAAAAGACAACATCTGGCTGACTACATTTCATCCGGAACGCACAGATGATCTAAGAATTCATCGGCTGGTATTTGGGCTTCAAACATAATGAGTATCATCAAATTATTGAATAGATTTCTCCCCGCCCTTTTATGGGCGACGGTGATTTTTATTCTTTCGTCCATCCCGGGGAAAGGTTTTGCAAAATTTCAATTCTTCTTTTATTTACCTTTTGCTGATAAATTGGTACATGGGGTGATCTATCTGATCCTGGGGGTGTTGACATATCGCGCTTTCAGTCCAACAGAACGCCGTTTTAATTATACATTACCGCTGAGTATTATTCTTTGTACAGCTTTCGGTTTCACCGATGAGTTGCACCAAACGTTTATTCCGGGACGGGATATGTCGATGTATGACCTGCTCGCGGACTCCATCGGTGCGATAATCGGCGTTTCTCTCTGGTACATTTTCAGGTCAAAGGTAAAAGCACTAAAAGCAGAAGGGGGATTACCGCACGAATAATTTTGGGTATCATTCTCGGACAACTTGAATCACGGAATTGATGCCCAACTAAACACTTACTCTGGAAGGAATCGTTATGGTCAACAAAGTATTCTTAATCGGTCATCTGGGGAAAGATCCGGAATTGACCTATATACCGAGCGGCGTGGCGGTCTGTAAGGTTACCATGGCTACGAATTTTGTCTGGAAAAACCAGAATGGTGAGCAACAAGAAAGTACAGACTGGCATAATCTAGTTTTCTGGCGTCGAAACGCCGAGATAGCGAATGAGTACCTACGCAAGGGATCGCAAGTTTTTATCGAGGGACGGATATCCTACCGCACTTGGGAGAGCAATGACGGTGTGAAACGTAATGCCACCGATATCATCGTTCAGAATTTCAGGATTCTCGGAAAGCGCGGTGAGATGGAAGCCACAGCTCCAGCCGGCGCATCACGCAGTTACGAGCCGGCGGATCGCGGCGGTGCGGAGTCTCAGCGTCCCGCTGCTGCACATCCGGCTGCCCCACAACCAGCTCCGCCGCCAGCACAAACTTCACGTACTTCCACCGATGAACGCCACTATGAACCGATGTCACCTGAAGATTTTGGCGAGCATGGGGCGGATGCCGATCTCCCATTCTGAGTGATACTATAAAGCGGGCTGTCCGAGAATATCAGGGCATCACCCAAAGCGTCATTCCAGAGGGTGCCCTGCACTACTTGTTGTGCAGGTTTATTAATAT
>CAZCRQ010000445.1:0-1627 GCA_964501095.1 uncultured bacterium
ATGACATCGCGAGGCGTTTAGCCAATTATGCACCCATTCTCGGACAGCCTGTTTCCAGGCTGTCCGAGAATATCCTGGAATCCCCCAATGTGTCATTCCCGCGAAAGCGGGAATCCATGAATTTCAATATGTTAGAAAAAACTTAAATTTTTCGGTAAAAAAACAGCAGATTTTATAAATACTAGTTTTTCCTAGATTCCCGCTTTCGCGGGAATGACATCGCGAGGCGTTTAGCCAATTATGCACCCATTCTCGGACAGCCTGTTTCGTGGGAATTACACCCTAGGGGACTCCAGAAAGACTCCCAGACATTCTCGGACAGCCTGTTCCGAGTGAGTGACAACATATTCCATCATTCTGAAAATGGTCGAAAATCACCGAGAGCCGTGCCTCTGAGCACGACTCTCGGTATTAGTTAAATTGACATCATTTCAGCAGCATCACCTTCTGAACATGGTTCTCCAGACCAAACCTCAGTTCAACGAAGTAGATGCCGCTTCCCAAATCCGAAATGTTAGCACTAGTATTGAAGACAAACTGATGTTGTCCTGCTGAATACTGTTGCTTATTAGTGAAAATCTTTTGACCGAGCAAATTGTAGAAGTTGATCTCGATTTCTCCTTGTCGAGTAAGAGTGAAGGGAACTGTCAAGACTGGGTTGAACGGCTCAGGATAAGCGTCTCCGACAATCAAGCCATCCCCCCCTTCACCGCCGCCGCCAAATAATTCACCTTCACCAAACGCGACATAAGTATAACCCGCTTCAAGGAATCGGTATTCTCGGTCCCCGAGAGAAGAGAGTATCACTTCTTCATTCTCGTTCCGGATCACAAACCTCATTTGTGCGCCGCGTCGAAAACCGGGCAGATCATAAATCGGATCGCCTTTCCAACAGATTACTGGAGTTACATGATATTCCGGTTGAAATGCCGCCCTGCCGACAAGCAAGTTGCCGTCATAGACTTCGAGTGCATAAGGATTATATTCCCGAAGATCGTCGCCTAATTCAAAGATGACAGCGTAAGGGATACCGGTGGGAGTCGGTGCACCGTCGATCTCGGCAATCACTTGAACAGAACCAGTCACCCGGCGACCTGCACCAGGTTGGTTATAAGAAAATGTGGCGTCTTCACTGGTCGCGACCATATAACCCGAACCTGGATCCATGTCGCCGATCGAATTGTACACACCTGGAATCCAGATATGACCATCATCATCGTAAACTATCTCGACGATCCCGCTGATACCATCCAAGGCGTCCACAATATTAAAATCGGTTAATGCAAAAGGAAAACCGATGTAGTTATAATCGATAATAGGATTTTCCAGAATCGTGTATTGTGTTTTCGGATGTACCAGCCAGCCGTAGAACGACCACTCGGAGTTTTCATCGCAGATGATTTCATATCCCTCACTAACCAAGAAATCAAGAATATCATTTGGATCTCCATCCTCTTCGAGTTGTTGATTATCATCATTACGAGCCCAAACGAAATCCTCAATCGACAAGAAGATATTATCATCTGCTCCCGTCATTAGATAACGATCAATCCCCGGATAGGTGTAAGTAGAGATTTTTTCGTACTTACTTCCGGTCAGTGGGACTTCGAATTGATCATAATTTTCT
>CAZCRQ010000446.1:0-1546 GCA_964501095.1 uncultured bacterium
TTTATGCCAATCCTCGTTCGTGCAGCAGCTTTGCAGTTTCAATGCCTGCCATCACCATTTTGCGAATGGGTGTATCCCAATCACAGTTATCAGCATCCGGTTTATAAATCGGGTTTCCGCTGGTCAGAATTGTGCCTGCACGGATTCCCTGCATACTGCAGATCGTGAACAACGTTGAAGATTCATTCTCCAACGCCAATACACCCAAATCGATCCATGGCTTGATGCGCGCAAAATAATCACCGTGAGCCTGCGGAGATTCCATATAATAGGCGTCGTGGGTGCGAACAATTCCTAAATGATATTTCAAACCAAGCTTCTCACAGGCATCAATCAACGCCCGCACCACACGGTAATCCGCTGCTGCCGGATACTCCATCGAGATCAATTCCTCACTGGTGTGCTCTCCCCGCACCGCACCCGTCGCGATGATCATGTCTCCCGGCTTCAGAAATTCCTGGATCGCCCCGCATGTCCCAATCCGGATGATGTTCTTCGCCCCAATGCGGATCAACTCCTCCACCCCGATCGAGGTCGGCGGGCAGCCCAAGCCGGTGCTCGTGCAACTCACTGGCACTCCGTCTTTCGTTCCCGTATAGGTGATGTATTCCCGCTTCTCAGCCACTTTTTTGGCTTCATCCATTAATTCAGCAAAGAGTTCCACCCGCCCCGGATCTCCCGGTATCAGCACCGTCGGAGCAACATCCCCTTTCACCATATCAATGTGATGCTGTCTCGCGCTGTGTACATCCTGACTTCCCATATTTTCTCCTTATCGAAGTAAGTTCGTATTTTTTCCTTATAAAGATTTTCTACTCAGCTTGATATAAACAGGTCAACTCTGTGGAAGAACGTCCTTTTGGATTCTTTACACTCAAACTGATGCCGATCAGGCTGGCTAAACCCAATATTCCCGCAAGCCAAAAGTCGGTAACATAACCGGATCTCTCGGCTATCACTCCCCCTAAAATTGGGACAATACTAGATAGAGGAGTAAGCGAGATTTGGCTTATGGCAGTGTAAAGCGGAACAAGCTGCTTCGAGCTGAATTCAAAAATAATATTCAGAGTCGCCATCTGCAAACCGCTGATCATTCCACCCACCAGGAAAAAGATCGCGTAATATGCAATCAAAGTTGGGTTGAAAACCGCTAAAAATGCTCCTGCAATACCCGCGATTGCGGAAATTTTAAGGACATTCAAGAAACCGTGCCTGTCTCCCAACCATCCCCACAAGGGGTTCAAAACCGCTTCTGAAAAAGACAGGATGGTAGTGAATATTCCAACCTGTGCTGCTTTCAATGAAAGCAGCTCCAAGGCAGACAAAGTGTAGAACGGTGTAGCAATCTCAAGGATGACCATCAAACCGCGCCAGACCAGGTACTTTACGAAATTTTTATCTTTCAATACACTATAAATCGAATCATGAGTTTTTTCTTCATGGTTGAAAAAAGAGTCTGGTGGGACGACCTCACGCCAGGAAAGTATGGCAGTTAATGAAATCATCGAAGCTGCAAGGGAGATGCCGAATATCACCGGTATTGCTT
>CAZCRQ010000447.1:0-1523 GCA_964501095.1 uncultured bacterium
CGATCGCCGCATAATCAAAACCTAAAGAATGTGCAGCTTGCTTTATTCGTACTTCCAATGTCATATTCAATTACGCTTTTTATAACAATTACATCTCACCACTAAGTCGCCGAGATGCAAAACCATTTAACAATTTTGACCTACAGTATCCCCTTCACTCTCACCTCAGGCTCCATTTCTTCCCAAGAGATCGGCAGCATCCGTCCCCGAATGAACTGCTCCTCATATTTTGCATAGAGTTCCAACACTCGCGGATCTTCCGTATCAAGATTCAATTGCGGATAATGTCGATGGATGAGATAGAGTAGTCCGGCATGACCGGAGAGACTGGTCAGGAGCGGTTCCGGTGTTATCCCCAAAACCTTTTGTGGATCATAAGGGAGCAGCGCCGGAATTTTACCAGACATTTTCTCCGGCGTCGTGTCTGCAACGACCTGGTAAGCGAGAGACGCGCTCAGGGGACGATAGTCATCCCGAAGTTGGGAAGCGGTGGGGATCAAAAGTGAGCGCAACATTATCAAATCGTGCAAATCCGGGATTTTCGGTAAAACATGGAAGAGCATTGTCTCAGTCGCCGTCCAACCGCTGCCCGCGCCTAATCCGAAAAGACTTGTTACCGGTTGTATTCCTTCCTGAAAACACGCCAGACTGTTTGCCAGCCCGAGTCCGAGCAAATCAGAGGATTGAACCGAGAGATGCTCCGGATCGATGCCGAATTCCTTCTTCAGCAACACCGCCCAGCTTTTCAAGGCGCGGGGACGTCTCTTTCTTCCGAACGGATAGCCCAAACCATGCGTATCCGCAAGCCGCCAACGTACTTTTACACCCTGAGCCCGAGCGACTGTCTCAACACCTTCGATTATTGCCAGCACGTCCAATTCCCGGGCGCGGGTGATGTCACTGAGTGCAATTTCCGGTGTGATTCCTTCGCAAATCGCCATGAGCGCCTGTTGACGGGCGAAATCTGGAGAGCGACACACTCCGTCCGGCAGAAATCTCACTGAACCGCGTTCACGGCTTGCCGGCGTCTCGAAGATCACTTCGCGCACTCCTATTTTAAATGCCTCCCGGAAACGATCGCTGCGAGGCTCCAAGCGAATTACTGGACGTACAAAGGAAGCCCCCTCTTCCAGAATCCTCAGCAATTCACTTCCGGCAGCATCAAAACCCGGCTGCCGGTAAATCTCCAAACGGATAAAGGCGTTATTTTTCGCCGCCCACTGGCAGAGCGCGGAGGTGATTTCCTTTTGAACCTCGACGGTCAGCGGCGCTCTGCCCCAGTTGCCTAAGGTAAAGGCAAGTTCAGTCCAGGAAAATTTCATACGATCCCTTTTGAAATTTGCGATTCATGATGATGCGGTTGAAGCGTTGGTTAATAGTCTGAAAGATATATCGTAATTTCGCAGTTTCACATGCGGCAGAAATAAACCGCCCGAGAACCTCCGGAATATGAAAAATGATAAAATTTACGGAAATTTTTTCTTGCACATTGCGTGGGTGCCCTGCACTACTTGTTGTGCAGG